>NZ_JAQCZB010000013.1:0-125266 GCF_027682785.1 Coprococcus sp. AF51-11b1
CAACCTGTATAAAATTTTCAATGTTCTTCAATTTAGCCTTGACTTTTTATTTGCAGGCTGCTTCTATTATAACATTCAATCATTTTTTACGCACTAAAAAAGGATGTAGGAATCAACTTCCCACACCCTCATTAGTATCCTACCATTTCCGCTTCCAAACATATGGAATCGACAAATCAAAACTTTCCGGTAATCAGCTAAAATCCCTCGGATTTCCTTTCGATTCGGAGGATTTTTTCATGCAATTTTTTCAAAAGCGATCTGAAGATAATCTAAACTAAAATTAGTCAATTCTTACCCGTTTTTTATTTTTCAAAAAAGCCTCCATTTTCCTTATAAAACGGTTGCTTTTTCTCTAAACTATAGTATAATAAACCTTGTCGTGTGTATAGAAATACTAAACTCTAGGTTTATTTTTATTTTTACAAACAATTTACAGAAAGGAGCTATTTATGAACATAGGACAGAAAGTAAGGGAACTCCGTATTGCGAAAAATCTTACCCAGGAAGAACTTGCAGACCGGAGTGAGCTTTCGAAGGGATTCATTTCCCAGCTGGAACGGGATCTTACTTCTCCTTCTATCGCCACACTGGTTGATATTCTGCAGTGTCTCGGCACCAATCTGAATGAATTTTTCAGCGATGACGAGGAAGAACAGGTTGTCTTCGGTGATGAGGATTATTTTGAAAAAAAGGATACTGATCTGAAGAATACGATTGAATGGATCATTCCAAATGCCCAGCGCAATATGATGGAACCGATCCGTCTTACCCTGGCTCCGGGCGGTGCAACCTACCCGGATCTTCCACACGAAGGTGAGGAATTCGGATACGTGCTTCAGGGTTCCGTCAAAATCCACGTAGGCAATAAGGTCTACAAAGCTAAAAAGGGAGAATCCTTTTATTTTACTCCCCACGCAAAGCATTATATAGAAGCATCGTCTTCTTCCGGGGCACGCCTGATCTGGGTCAGCACTCCCCCAAGTTTTTAAGTACACAGGAGGATTATACATATGCCAAACAAACTGATTGACATTGTTGGTGTTTCCAAATCATATGGAGACAATCTGGTTCTGGACGACCTGAACCTTTATATCAGAGAAAATGAATTTCTCACACTTTTAGGACCTAGCGGCTGCGGAAAGACAACGCTTCTGCGTATCCTCGGCGGATTCGAAAATCCGGACTCCGGAAAAGTAATTTTCGATGGAAAGGACATTACATCCCTTGCACCGAATAAACGACAGCTCAACACTGTTTTCCAGAAATATGCGCTTTTCACCCATATGACCATTGCTGAAAATATTGCTTTTGGTCTGAAGATCAAAGGGAAATCAAAATCTTACATCGATGATAAGATTCATTATGCATTAAAACTGGTCAATCTGGAAGGTTACCAGAACCGTTATCCGGATTCTTTAAGTGGGGGGCAGCAGCAGCGTATTGCCATCGCCCGCGCCATTGTAAATGAACCAAAAGTTCTTCTTCTGGATGAACCTCTCGGTGCCCTGGATTTAAAGCTCCGCCAGGACATGCAGTATGAACTGATCCGTTTAAAAAATGAGCTGGGAATTACATTTATCTACGTTACCCACGATCAGGAAGAAGCCCTCACCATGTCTGACACGATTGTTGTCATGAATCAGGGATACATCCAGCAGATCGGTACACCGGAAGATATCTACAACGAGCCGGAAAATGCTTTCGTAGCCGACTTCATTGGCGATAGCAACATTTTCAATGCCATCATGGTACGCGATAAGCTGGTCAATATTGTCGGTGCCGAATTCCCGTGTGTGGATACCGGATTCGGAACCAACAAACCGGTCGATGCGGTCATCCGTCCGGAGGACATCGATCTTGTAAAACCAGAAGAAGGCATATTAAAGGGTGTCGTTACCCATCTGATTTTCAAAGGAGTCCACTATGAAATGGAAGTCCTTGCCAACAATTATGAATGGCTGGTACACAGCACCGATATGTTCCCGGTTGGCACTGAGGTTGGAATCCATGTTGACCCGTTTGATATTCAGATCATGAAAAAACCGGAATCTGAAGATGAGGAGGCTGTAGGAATTGAAGAATAGCAAACGTCTCCTGGCTGGGCCATACCTTTTCTGGGCAGTTTCTTTCATTATCATTCCTCTGATCATGATCTTCTATTATGGTCTGACTGACAATGACGGAAAATTCACCTGGATGAACCTTGCCAAAATCACAACACCTGAGAATTTAAAGGCTCTGGGGCTTGCACTTCTGCTTGCATTTGTCAGCACAGTGATCTGCCTGATCCTTGCCTATCCTCTGGCAATAATCCTTGTCGGAAGAAATGTAAACCAGTCCAGCTTCGTAGTACTTGTTTTCATCCTTCCGATGTGGATGAACTTTCTGCTCAGAACTCTTGCATGGCAGAACCTCCTGGAGAAAAACGGTGTCATCAACTCCGTTCTCCATTTCTTCGGGCTGCCTTCATGGAACATTATCAACACACCGACAGCGATCATCCTCGGTATGGTCTACAACTTCCTGCCGTTCATGGTGCTGCCGATTTACAATGTACTTGTAAAGATTGACAAAGATGTTATTTCCGCAGCCAGAGATCTCGGTGCCGGAAATATCCAGACATTTACCAAGATCATCCTTCCGCTTAGTGTTCCGGGTATCATCAGTGGAATCACTATGGTATTTGTACCTGCACTTACAACCTTCGTCATTTCCAACCTCCTCGGTGGAAGCAAGATCCTTCTGATCGGAAATGTCATCGAACAGGAATTCCAGCAGGGAAGCAACTGGCATGTAGGAAGTGGACTTTCACTTGTCCTGATGATCTTCATCATTGCAAGTATGGCTCTGATCGCCAAATACGATAAAGACGGGGAGGGCACAGCATTCTAATGAAAAAGAAATTACAGAATTTATATTTACTGCTGATCGTGATCTTCCTCTATGCTCCGATCATGACACTGATGGTTCTGTCCTTTAACAGTTCCAGAACCCGTGCCAAATGGGGCGGATTTACCGGAAAATGGTATGTATCCCTTTTCCAGGATGAAGCGATCATGAGCACCTTATACAACACCCTGATCATCGCACTTCTTTCTGCGCTGATTGCAACCGTGATCGGAACTTTGGCTTCCATTGGAATCCAGAGTATGAACCGCAAGTTCCGTACCTTTATGCTGGGTGTCACCAACATTCCGATGCTGAACGCAGATATTGTGACTGGTGTATCTATGATGCTGCTGTTCATCGCATTCCGTATGACCATGGGATTTTCGACAATCCTGATTGCACATATAACCTTTAATATCCCATACGTCATTTTAAGCGTCATGCCAAAACTAAAGCAGACCAACCGGCGGACCTATGAAGCCGCACTGGATCTGGGTGCTTCCCCGATCTACGCTTTTTTCAAAGTCGTATTTCCGGATATCCTTCCAGGAATTCTTTCCGGTTTCCTGCTTGCATTTACCATGTCGCTGGATGATTTTGTGATCACCCACTTTACCAAAGGACCTGGAATCGATACCCTGTCCACCAAAATTTACAGTGAAGTACGAAAAGGAATCCGTCCGGAAATTTACGCACTCTCAACGATCATGTTTGTAACGGTGCTCTTCCTTCTCTTCCTGATCAATTTAAAACCGGAAAAAGAAGTTCACGAAAAAGACGGCACGATCCGCAAGCCATCCCGTGCACGCCACACGATGCGTCTCGTCGTAACACGTGTCGTACCGGCACTGCTCGTGATCGTCATTACAGCCGGAGGATTTTTCTACAATTCAAAGACAAAGATTTCTGGCTCCGAAAAGGTAATTGTCTACAACTGGGGCGAATATCTGGATCCGGATGTTCTGGATATCTTTGAAGAAGAAACCGGTATCCAGGTAGTTTATGAAGAATACGAAACCAATGAGATCATGTACCCGAAGGTGCAGTCCGGCGCCATTTCCTACGATGTGGTCTGCCCTTCTGACTATATGATCCAGCGTATGATCGAGAATGATCTCCTCGCCGAGATCAACTGGGATAATATTCCGAATATCAAAAATATTGGACAGACTTACATGGATCAGTCCAAAGCATTTGATCCGGAAAATAAATACTCTGTTCCTTATTGCTGGGGAACTGTCGGGATCCTTTACAACAAAACCATGGTAGACGAACCAATTGATTCCTGGTCTGTTCTCTGGGATCCAAAGTACAAGGACAGCATTCTGATGCAGGACAGCGTCCGCGATGCATTCGGTGTTACCTTAAAATATCTTGGATATTCCCTGAACTCAACCGACCTGGACGAGCTGAACGAAGCGAAGAATCTTCTGTTCAGACAGAAACCACTGGTTCAGGCATACGTCGTTGACCAGGTGCGTGACAAGATGATCGGAAATGAAGCAGCCATCGGTGTTATTTACTCCGGTGAAGCCATTTACACACAGAAAGAAAATCCAAACCTGGAATACGTGATCCCGAAAGAAGGATCCAATATCTGGATCGACTCCTGGGTAATTCCGAAGAATGCAGAGCATAAGGAAAATGCAGAAAAGTTCATCAACTTCCTCTGCCGTCCGGACATCGCACTGAAGAACTTTGAGTACATCACCTACTCGACTCCAAATGAAGCAGCGCGGGAACTGATTGAAGACGAGTCCATCCGCAACAGCAAGATTGCATTCCCGGATGCAAGCGAGCTCTCCGGATGTGAGACCTTCAAATTCCTTGGAGATAAAAACGATGCTGTCTACAATGAATTATGGCGGGAAGTGAAATCAAAGTAATGTGGGAAAGAATTCTGAATTATACAATAACCGAACAGAAAACTTCCAATATCCATGAGTTTTTAAAAGCTCATGGATATTCTTCTTCTCTGATCCGGGCAATCAAAGAAGATCCGGAAGGAATCCGTCTGAACGGGGAACCGGTACTGGCACGCACCCTTCTTACTCCCGGCGACCAGCTTGCCATCCGGATTACCGAAACAAAATTCTCCGAAAATATTGTTCCGTCAGATCTGCCTCTTTCGATCGTATATGAAGATCCGGATCTGCTGGTCATCAATAAACCTGCCGGAATGCCAATTCACCCTTCCCAGGGAAATTATGACAACACACTTGCCAATGCCTGTGCATGGTATTTCAAAGAGAAAGGCGAGCCTTTTGTCTACCGCTGCATTAACCGGCTTGACCGGGACACCACCGGTCTTCTGATCATTGCCCGGCATCTTTACAGTGCCTCTCTCCTCTCTGCCATGACGGCACGCCGGGAAATCCACCGGGAATATCTGGCACTTGCCACGGGAATCGTCCCGGAAGACGGAATCATCACTGCTCCAATTGCCAGAAAAGAAGGTTCTACCATCGAGCGCATGGTCGATTTTAAACATGGTGAATATGCCTGCACCCATTACCGCAGGCTTTCCATCACAAATACAGATCCGGTCTACTCTCTGGTTGCCTTAAAGCTGGATACCGGACGCACTCATCAGATCCGGGTGCATATGAATTACATCGGTCATCCGCTTCCGGGAGATTTTCTCTATAATCCGGATTACAGCCATATCAGCCGTCAGGCACTGCACTCACATCATCTGCGTTTCCGGCATCCAATCACAGGAGAAGAAATGCATTTCACAGCGCCTGTGCCTGAAGATATGTTACTCTGATAAATATATTTAAGTGATCCCCTTCCCCGGCACATAATACTCTTTTTATGGAAGAATTTTCCATATGTATTTTCCGGTCAAACAGAAGAAGAGCTCCTGAGAGAACAAAGATATTCATTCTCCCAGAAGCTCTTCTTCTGTTTATTTCTGACGACGAATCACACTAAAAAAACAGCGGAACGGATTCAAACTGCCTCTATAATCTATATCGCTCTCTTACCATGTGACCAGCTTCAACATTCTACAAATCGAAACATCCGCCTCCAATAAATTCCCTCAAAATCGAATTCTGCGGAACATACTCACTTCCGATCCCCACAAAATAATCCAGGAATTTGAGCAGTCTCTTCGCTTCCTGATATTCGGCGCAGTCCTTCTCAATTCCGAACAGAATCGGTTCTGCATAAGCTTTCAGAACTGCCAGCTCATAAAGAAGAGCTGAATTGAACATCACATCCGCGTCTTCCTGATACGGGAAAATATTGTTCTCTTCCCCTCTTCGCACCGACTGCCACATAGCGATCGTCTGCTTTGCCGAAGTACCTCTGGTTCTTGCATCACGCACCATCCGGCGGATCAGACGTCCATCTGTTGATGCGATCCGGTTATGCTCATCGATATTCAGCTGGGTCAGTGCACTGATATAGATCTTGAATTTATTTTCTTTTGGCAGATCATGGGTCAACGCATCATTCAGACAATGAATGCCTTCGATCACCAGAATATCCTGCTCACCAAGCTGCATATAATGTCCGTTATATTCCCGTTTTCCGGTCTTGAAATTGAACGTCGGAAGCTCAATCCGTTCTCCTGCAAGCAGCTTTTTCAGATCGTGATTAAAAAGTTCCACATCCAGTGCTTCCAAACACTCATAATTCGGCTTTCCTTCTGCGTCCAGCGGTGTATCCACACGGTTCTTAAAGTAATCATCCACCGAAATCGGATGCGGGACCAGACCGCTTACCCGGAGCTGGATGGAAAGCCGTCTGGAAAATGTAGTCTTTCCTGACGAAGAAGGACCGGCGATCAAGACAAACTTTTTCTGCGGATTTCCTGCAATCTGCTCTGCGATCTGCGCAATCTTCTTCTCCTGCATTGCCTCCTGTACCAGAAGCAGTTCCTTTGGATTGGTGCTGCCGCCTGTCACATAATCATTCAGTGCCCCTACCGTCTCAATTCCAAGCATATCACCGCCACGCGTAGATTCCTTCAGCACATGAAACAGCTTATTCTGAGGCTGAAACGGAGGTATCTTTTCCGGTTCAGCTGCCTCCGGCATCTGCACTACAAATCCCTCATCATATAAATATAATTTAAAATATTTCAGATAGCCGGTTGATGGAACCATATAGCCGTAATAGTAGTCCTCAAATTCATTGATACTGTAAATATTGACTGTAGACACTCTGCGATACCGGAACAAACGCTCTTTATCCTTCATACCGTACTTGCGGAACATTTCAACCGCTTCATCGGTATGAACCGATCTCTTCCGGATTGAAAGATCCATATCTGCCATTTCATGCATCCGTTCTTCAATCCTTGCAAGCAGTTCCTGATCCAGCTTCTGATCTCCTTTTATTGTACAATAATACCCTTTATCTACAGAAAAATGGATTCTCACCTGTTCTATCTTATCGTGTCCGATTGTATCATATACTGCCTTCACCAGCAGAAAACTTACACCACGGCGATAGGTAAGATTTCCAATTGTCTCGCCTGTCGTCACAAAATGGAGCGCACAGTCCTTTTTCAGCTTCTTTCCAAGCTCCTGAAGCTTTCCATTTACATATACAAGAACAATATCATGTGGGTATCTTTCCTGATATTCCCCGGCAATCTGCAGATATGTGGTTCCTGCCGGAAAACTTCTCTCTTCCCCGTCAATCTGTACTTTGTACATCTGCTGTTCCATATTTACCGCCTTCTTTCTGCCTTACGGCGCTTTGACAAATCTGTCTGTTTTCTCCCCGCTCCCAAACACCTTACGTCAAAACCCAGAATGGCTGCCGGATCTTTGCTGTCCGGATCTCTGCCTCTGGAAATTTCTCCCGGCAAAAATGTTCCATATCTGCAATAAAGATATGCTCCACGCCATAGTGTCCGGCATCAATTACTGCCATTTTTTGCGCAACCGCATCAATCCCCTCATGGTGATCAATGTCACCTGTCACCAGTACATCCACACCTTTTTCCAAAGATACGGAAATTGCGCTCTTCCCGGAGCCCGGAAAAACACCAAGGCGATGTACCTGCATATCCGGCTCTCCAAAAATTTTCACATTCGGAAGATCAAATGCTTTTTTTACCATTTCCGCACAGGATTTTAAATCCATCGGCTGTGCCAGATCAGCAACTCTTCCGATTCCAACCGGAACTTCGCCGGATTCTGAATGCATGCTTCCCGTCACTTCCAGAACCTCCGGTTCACTCAGTTCAAGTACCTTCCCAGCAAGCTCTGCCATTCCCATTACATCATAATTGGTATGCATCGCATAGTAAGAAATGTCATCCCGGATCAACTTCAGTACTCTTCTGCCAATAAAATCCTCGTCATTGATCTTTTTCATTGCTTTAAAGATCATCGGATGATGTGTGATCAGCATATCTGCGCCCCAGTCTGCTGCTTCTTCGATCACTTCATCCGTCGCATCCAGTGCAAGATAGATCCGCTTTACTTCTTTATCGCTTCTTCCGACCTGCAGTCCTACATTATCCCACTCCATAGCATAGTGCTTTGGAAAACGTGCTTCTATTTCTTTTATAATTTCTCTGCAAATCATCATTTTCCTCCTAAAAATACCGGTCAAGCAGGTCTTCTGCTCTCTTTATCATATGCAAAACCTCTGCACTTCTCTCCTTCGTGCGTTCACTCTCCTGCACCCGAAGCTTTTCATACACGCCCTGATTCACAGACAGTTCCTTTTTCAGATATTCTCCCATCACCGGGTGACCCTTCTCTAATAAATATTTTCCATATTCAAGCTCTTCTTCTGCTGCCGGAACACCTTCCGCATAAAGACCTTTCTGCTCTGTCGGGATCACCTTCATCATCGGATAGTATTTGCCATCCTCTTCCACCATGTCCTCTGCAACGATACGAAATCTATGTTCTTCCAGATAACGGCGAACTTTCGCAAGCTCTGACTGCGGCTGCAGGATCAGTTCCTTTAAGCTTCTGGTTTTTGCCAGATCCTCATTCAAAATGTGTATGACAAGACCGCCGCCCATTCCGGCGGCGATCATTGTGTCAGCTTCTTCCATTTTCAAATTCACCAGACCATCAGAAAGACGGGTAACGATCTTCCCATCCAGTCCATGTTCAAGGATATGTGTATCCGCTCTCTCTAATGGTCCTTTGTTAATATCCATGGCAATTGCGGATGGAACCAGCCCGTTCTGTGTCAGATAGATTGGGATGTAAGCGTGATCTGTTCCCACATCCGCAAGACGCATTCCCGGTGTGACAAGATCCGCCACTGCCTGTAATCTTTTTGATAATTCAGCCATCTTCTTAATCCAAATAATCTCTTAATTTTCTGCTGCGGCTTGGATGACGAAGCTTGCGGAGTGCTTTTGCTTCAATCTGACGGATACGCTCACGGGTGACATCGAACTCTTTTCCGACCTCTTCCAGTGTACGTGCTCTTCCATCACTCATGCCAAAACGCAGGCGGAGAACCTTCTGCTCTCTCTCTGTCAGTGTACTTAAAACTTCATCCAGCTGTTCTTTCAGAAGTGTCTGCGCTGCTGCTTCTGCCGGAACAGGTACATTGTCATCCTGGATAAAGTCGCCCAGGTGGCTGTCCTCTTCCTCACCGATCGGAGTCTCAAGAGAAACCGGTTCCTGGGAAATCTTTAAGATTTCACGCACACGGTCTACCGGCATGTCCAACTCTGCAGCGATCTCTTCCGGCGTAGGTTCACGTCCAAGCTCTTGCAGTAACTGTCTGGATACACGGATCAGTTTGTTGATCGTCTCTACCATATGAACCGGTATACGGATGGTTCTCGCCTGGTCAGCAATCGCACGTGTGATTGCCTGACGGATCCACCATGTTGCATAGGTACTGAACTTAAATCCCTTCTGATAATCAAACTTCTCTACCGCTTTGATAAGTCCAAGGTTTCCTTCCTGTATAAGATCCAGAAACAGCATACCACGTCCCACGTAACGCTTTGCAATGCTGACTACCAGTCGCAGGTTGGCTTCTGCAAGACGCTTTTTCGCTTCTTCATCACCATCTGCCATTCTCTTTGCCAGCTCAATCTCTTCTTCTGCTGAAAGAAGCGGAACCTTACCGATCTCCTTCAGATACATACGGACCGGATCTTCGATGCTGATTCCGTCCGGAACAGACAGGTCGATCTTCTCCATATCCACTTCGTCTTCATCCGAAAGCATGATCTCCAGATCATCATCATCCACATTGGAGTCATCATTCATCTGAAGCACATCGATCCCATTGGCCTCCAGGTACTCAAATACCTTGTCCATCTGTGTCGGTTCCAGCTCCATATCCCGGAATGCATCATTGATTTCCTGAATTTCAAGAATGTTCTTCTTTTTCTTCGCAAGGGCAACCAGATTTTTTAATTTTTCCTGAAACTTTACTACGTTCTCTTCCATGTAGTGTCCTTCCTCTCATCGCTTGTTTATATTCTATCCCTAATTAATGGAAATATGCAGTTTATGAAGGTCCTGCACTGCCTTCTTCGCATTCATAAGCCTTTGCAGCCCCTGAATGTCTGTCGGATCCAGATTCCGGGTTGCGGTTTCGATACTGTACTCCTTTACCCGGAGAATCGTCTCCTTGATCGCTTTTTCCTGCTCTCCCGCAGTCGTCAGCTCTTTGATTCTCGTATTGAAAAGTGCTGCCACCGCGCGGTGTTCCTCTTCCTCTGTAAAATAATTCATGATCTGCGCAGGATTCAGTTCTCCTTTTGCATGCTGTTCATACAGAAGTTCAGCAACTTTCCGGTACAGCTCCACCGTAAAATCCTCCGGCGTAACATAACGGCTTACCTGATCAAACAGCTCTTCCCTGTCAATCAGCCAGGTAAGCAGAATCTTCTGTGACCGGATATGACCATCCTCTTTTGGCGTTTCCTGGCGGATCATCTGTCTCGGCTTTGTGGCCGGAGCTGCCATTCCGCTCTGGACTGCTACCTTGACAACCAGCTTCTTAAGTTCTTCGTAGCCGACGTGATAAGTCTTTGCCACCGCTTCTATGTAATTATCACGTTCAATTTCTTCTTCAAAACGTGCCAGCCTTCTCGCCGCCTCTCTGAGGAATTCCGTCTTTCCTTCCGGTGCATTCAGGTCATAACCTTTTTCCAGCATCTCAAGACCGAACATAAAGCTGTTCCTTGCTTTCCTGATCCGCTCTTCAAATGCCTCAGCTCCAAGATTCTTGATGAATTCATCCGGATCCTTGTACGGTTCCATTCGGATCACGCGGGTCGTCACACCGGCCTCCCGAAGGAGCGGAGCTGCCCGGAGTGCCGCTTTAGTTCCGGCTTCATCACTGTCATAGGTCAGATAGACTTCATTCACATACCGTTTGATCAATGCTGCATGTCCTGCTGTAAGTGCAGTTCCAAGTGATGCAACTGCATTGGTAAATCCCGCCTGATGGAGCGAAATTACATCCATATAGCCTTCACATACAATAAAATACGGCTTTCTTGATGTTCTCGCCCGGTGAAGTCCGTACAGATTCCGGCTCTTATCAAAGATCAGAGTCTCCGGTGAGTTCAGGTACTTTGGCTTCCCGTCGCCCATCACACGCCCGCCAAATCCGATCACTCGGTTATTCACATCCATAATCGGAAACATGACACGGTTCCAGAATTTGTCGTAAACTCCATGCTTTTCATCGACATTTACCAGACCGGCTTTGATGATCATCTCTTCACTATAACCCTTCATCTTCAGGTATCGAAACAGATCATCACTGTATTTGCTGGAATATCCAAGTCCAAATGCGGTGATCGTCTCCTGGCTCAACTGACGGTTCTGCAGGTATTCTCTTGCCTGCCTTCCTCCCTCCGTCTTCAGCTGCGCATAATAATACTTGGCCGCCAGCTTGTTCATCTCAAGCAGCGCACTTCTCGTATCTGCTCTTTCTTTCGCTTCTTTTGAATATTCCTCTTGCGGAAGCTCCACACCGGCACGCTGTGCCAAAAACTTGAGTGCTTCTACAAAAGAATAATTCTCATACTCCATAATGAAGGTAAATACATTTCCTCCCGCTCCGCAGCCAAAGCAGTAATACATCTGCTTATCCCTGCTCACAGAAAAAGAAGGAGATTTCTCACTGTGAAACGGGCAAAGTCCGAAATACGAACTCCCCTGCTTCTTCAGCTTCACATATCCGGAAATCACATCTACGATATCATTTTTCGATCTTACTTCTTCTATAATCTCATCTGAATAATACATTATGTCCTACACCTTCCTGGCAGGGTTCGCGCACCTTGCGCAACCCCTACATAATATATATTCGACAAAACTTTTTTATTTCCTTTAAAATTTCCAAGATTGTGGAATAAAAATTTCTTCAAACTTTTTTACGGCAAAATTATCCGTCATTCCTGCTATGTAATCACACACTGCGATCTCCGGCATTTCCCCCTTCTGCAGCTGTTTCAGATACTGCTCCGGCATCTTTTCCATGTGCGTTTCATAATAAGAATACAGATCTTCGACCATTCGGATTGCTTTGTCCTCTTCGCCCTTTGCAAGTGGATTCTCATAAACATGGGTAAACATATATGCCCGCAGCTCCATCAATGCTTCACGGACTTCCTCTGACATGCAGATCTTCGGTTTGTCCATGCTGTTTACGATCACATCATGGGTAAGTGTGTTCAAACGCTCTCTTTTACTGTTGCCCAGAACTTTTCGCAGCTCTTTGGGCAGTTCCTCTTCATTCATGATCCCCGCCCTTACTGCGTCATCAATATCATGGTTCACATAAGCAATCTTATCAGACAGTCTGACGATCTGCCCTTCCAGTGTCGCAGGCATTCCCGCACTTTTGTGATTGCGGATTCCATCGATCACTTCCCAGGTCAGATTCAGTCCCTCCCCCTGTTTCTCCAACACCTCTACTACACGGACACTTTGTTCATTGTGTTTAAATCCACACGGACACACATTGTTCAGAGCTCTCTCTCCTGCATGCCCAAACGGAGTATGCCCAAGATCATGCCCCAGTGCAATTGCCTCCACCAGATCTTCGTTCAGCCTGAGCGCCTTTCCGATCGTCCGGGCGTTCTGCGATACTTCCAGCGTATGCGTTAGCCGTGTCCTGTAATGGTCTCCGATTGGTAGGAGAAACACCTGCGTCTTCTGCTTCATGCGCCGGAATGCCTTACTGTGCAGGATCCGATCTCTGTCCCTCTGAAAAACCGGTCGGATGTCACACTGTGGCTCATTTCTCTTTCTCCCCCGGGAAGCCATGCTTAATGTGGCACAGGGGCTTAGATATTCCTTTTCTCTTTCTTCCATCTGTTCCCTAATTGTCATTTTTTATTTTCTCTCTTCTTTCAGTCGTTTCTCGATTGCTTCTGTCACGCATTCCAGAACTTTAATACGTGCATAGTATTTATCATTTCCTTCCACTACGATCCACGGTGCATGTGGCATAGAAGTCTTTTCCAGCATTTCTTCTACCGCCACCTCATACTGATCCCATTTTTCCCGGTTTCTCCAGTCTTCATCGGTAATCTTCCACTGTTTTTTCGGATTTTCCTGTCTGGCTTTAAACCTTCTCGCCTGCTCATCCTTGTCAATCTGCATCCAGAATTTCAGCACGATTGCTCCTGCATTTACCAGATCCTGCTCCATGGCATTGATTTCCCCATAAGCTCTCTTCCATTCTTTTTCGGTGCAAAATCCTTCAATCCTCTCTACCATCACTCTTCCGTACCAGGTTCTGTCAAATATCGCAATATGGCCGGCTTTCGGCATTGCACGCCAGAAACGCCACAGATAATGATGTGCTTTCTCTGTATCACTCGGTGACGCTGTCGGATTCACCACATATCCCCTCGGATCCATATGTGAAGTCAGACGTTTGATCGCACCTCCTTTTCCTCCGGCATCCCACCCCTCAAAGCCAAGGACAACCGGGATTCTCCTGCGATAAAGCTCTCCATGCAGATGTTCCATCTTTTTCTGAAGCTCTTTTAAGCGTTCCTCATAAACCTCTTTTGGCATGGATTTGGAAAGATCCGTCTTTGCCAGAATGGATTCTGCTGTTTCCCTTTTCATTTCTGTTTTCTTTTCCAGACTGCCTTTTTCTTCCAGTTCCTTTCTTGCGACTGCTTCTTTCATTGCCTGGATCACCGCCTGATAAACAGCCACTTTGGCTTCTTTCTTCTTTGTAGCATTGATCACTGTCCACGGTGCGTAATCTGCATCCGTTTTCCGCAGCATCTCTTCATTGATTGCTTTATACTCTTTAAAATCATGGTTCCGCTTCAAATCGCCTTTGCTTACCCGCCATGCAGTATCCTTGGAAGCAAGCAGTTTCTCAAAGCGCTTTTTCTGTTCTTTCCGGTCAATCTTTAAAAACAGTTTGATGATCACCATTCCATCATCCGTCAGCTGTTTTTCAAACGCACGGATCGATGCAAAATCCTTTTCCAGCTCTTTTTCCGGTGTTTTTCCTTCAAAACGTTCAATCATAACTCTCCGGTACCAGCTGGTATCAAAAATCGCAATTCTTCCCTTTTCCGGGATCTTCGTCCAGAAACGCCACATAAAAGGATGCATCCATTCCTCTTCCGTTTCATTTTTTACCGCATATACTTTAAAGCCTCTTGGATCGAATGCCTGGATCAGATTACCAATCTGAAGCCCTTTTCCTGCTGCTCCATAACCCTCAAACGCGATCATCACCGGGATTTTTTTCTCCCTGCACACTCTTTGCAGTTCTCCAAGCTGCTCTCCCAGTTCTTTTATATCCTTCATTTTTATATTTTTCTCCATAAAATGCCTCCATTTCACCAGTTTCTGCTCTTATTATCCCCAAATTCATTGATAAAACGCGCATTTAACGCACACAATTATATATTATATTACTATATTTTCTCATAATAAGAAAGTAAATTTGTAAAATTATTGAATTATTTATCTTTTCGATATTTTTTGTAATATATTGCGAATTAAAATTTCTTTTAATTTTTTGTTGACTTTGTGTTTAGAATATAGTATTATAGCTTTTGTCAGCGGCGAGCAGTTAAAAACAAAGCTTACTGAGTGATATGCGGAAGTGTCGGAACTGGCAGACGAGCAAGACTAAGGATCTTGTAGGCATTGCGCCTGTGTGGGTTCAAGTCCCATCTTCCGCATTCGGATTTATCCGAATCTGGTAATTAAATATTTTTGTGCGGAAGTGTCGGAACTGGCAGACGAGCAAGACTAAGGATCTTGTAAGCATTGCGCTTGTGTGGGTTCAAGTCCCATCTTCCGCATTATAAAAAGGAATCTCTGATTTTATCAGAGGTTCCTTTTTATAGTACCGAAGCGTGACCTGAACCCATGGTTCAGGTCTTCGCTCCGCTACGGTCGGCGCAGAACACTCGTCCACCGGACGAGTTGCGCCCCATCTTCCGCTTCCTTACCGTAAAATTATCTCTGTTTTTTATCAGAGGTTTTCTTTTTATAGTACCAAAACGTGACCTGAACCCATGGTTCGAGTCTTCGCTCCGCTACGGTCGGCGCAATGCATTCGTCCACCGGACGAACCTGGCCCTATCTTCCGCTTCCTTACCATTTATGCCTTTTTTTATTTACAAGATACAATACAATTCCACCTGCTACGATCACCATGGAGATCCACTGGGAGGTTGAAAACATCCAAGCTCCCCCTCTGTTATCATTTCTCAAAAACTCAACAAGAAATCTTCCCACACCATACAGCAGCATATACAAAAAACCTACGTTTCCCGGTGTACCGTCTTTTTTATTCTTTCTATAATATAGAAGTAACACGATCATGATCAGGAAATCGCCCGCCGACGAAATAAGCTGTGTCGGGATCAGTTTTACACCTGCCGGAGCAAGCCCACCTTCCGGGAAGACCACACCAAATCTGGAGGTCGTCTCCCTTCCATAGCAGCATCCTGCAAGAAAACATCCGATTCTTCCAAATCCCTGTGCCATCGAAATACTTGCCACAGCGAGATCAAAATATTCCAGAAAATAAAGCTTCTTGATTCTGCAATATACAATTGCTGTCAGAAAACCGGCAATAATTCCACCATATACGACAAACCCTTCTGAACCGAGTACCGTCTTCGGATCCTTGATAAACGTCTTAAACTCCACGATCACATATAGAATTTTTGCACCTAAAAAACCGCCGATTACACCGTAAATTCCAATATCCACAATTGCTTCCTGATCCAGACCATTCTTTTTTGCCCGATAAGAAGCCATTACCACACAACAAAGGATACCGATTGCGATCATCAGTCCATATCCATGTATCGTAAACTTTCCTATTGAAAACAGATCAATTTTCACGCTTTTTTCTTCCTCCCTTTTATCAATCTATTTATCATTGTATGGATTATCCCTTCATTTGTCAATCTTATCCTTTTGGATACTATCTGCTATTTTGTTACTGTTCACAGTACCTGTGACCAGCAACGCATCTCGCCATTTTAAATCGCCTTTGGCGATGGGCGAGATGCCATTCAAGATAAAACGTGCATCCTCCGTGCCAATCAGCGTAGTGATTGACACGGGAGTGAACAGTAACGCTATTTTGCCTCTTAATCCAGCAATGGGGCATGATTCAGAGAATCACCCCCCACGTTTAGAGCTATCATTAAATTGTTCTGCCTTACAGAAGATTCTTCATACTCTTCAGCCCAATTGCCAGAGTTGAAGTATTGTGTAAAAGTGCTGATGTCGTCGGCTGGATCACACCGGTTACTCCAAGTACGATCAGACCGGAATTGAATCCAACGATAAAACGGTAATTACTTTGAATCCTCTTCATCAGCCTATTGCTGAGATGTCTTAAGGTCACGATCTGTCCAAGATCATCTGCACCTACCGTAATATCTGCAATCTCACGTGCAATCTCTGCGCCGTTGCTGATCGCAATTCCCACATCTGCCGCAGAAAGCGCCGGAGAATCATTGATACCATCGCCGATCATAATAACTTTTCTTCCGGCTGCTTTTTCTTTTTCTACAAATGCAGCCTTATCTTCCGGCAGTACTTCTGAATAATATTCATCCACACCGACACGCTTTGCGATCGCCGAAGCTGTACGGTCGCTGTCACCTGTCATCATAACAATCTTTCCAAATCCTGTTTTCTTGAGCTCGGCAACTACTGTCTTCGCCTCTTCTCTCAATGGATCTTCAATACAGATCACTCCTGCAAGCTGATTCTCGATTGCAAGATACAGATGTGAATATTCTTCCGGAAGACTGTCAAATAACTCCTGTTTTCCTTCCGGAATTGTACATTTTTCATCTTCAAATACAAAATGAGAGCTTCCGATAATTACATTTTTATCATCAATCGTTGTAGAAATACCATGTGCAACCACATACTCTACCTTGGAATGCATTTCCTCATGATCCAGATTTTTCTCTTTTGCTGCATTTACTACTGCTTTTGCCATAGAATGTGGAAAATGTTCTTCCAGACACGCTGCAATACGGAGCAGTTCATCCGGTGTTCTTCCATCAAATGGAACCACATCCACCACGGTAGGTGTTGCTTTTGTAAGTGTACCAGTCTTGTCAAATACGATCGTATCTGCCTCTGCCACGGCTTCCAGATATTTTCCGCCCTTTACGGTAATATTGTAAAGGTTTGCTTCACGGATTGCAGACAGCACCGAAATCGGCATTGAAAGCTTAAGGGCACACGAAAAATCTACCATCAGGATTGAAAGGGCCTTTGTGACATTTCTCGTCAGCAGATAGGTAAGAGCTGTTCCACCAAGTGAATACGGTACAAGCCTGTCTGCAAGATGTTCTGCCTTGCTTTCTACTCCTGATTTTAACTTCTCAGATTCTTCAATCATCGTAACGATCTTATCAAAGCGGCTGTTTCCGCTTACCTGTTTGACTCCGACTGTGATCTCACCTTCTTCAACCACCGTTCCTGCATATGCATAGCTTCCAACCGGCTTGCGGACAGACACTGACTCTCCGGTAAGAGATGCCTGATTGATCATCGCTTCACCATCCACGATATCGCCGTCAAACGGAATCACAGTTCCCATACGAATCACAATCCGGTCTCCTGCTTTTATCTTGGATGCAGGAACCAGAACTTCCTGATCTTCTGTCTTCAGCCATACCTTACTTACGTTCAGAGACATGGTCCTTGCCAGGTCATCTACGGATTTCTTATGTGTCCACTCTTCCAGAATCTCACCGATTCCAAGCAGGAACATGACGGATCCGGCTGTACTGAAATCCCCACGTGCAACGGATACACCGATTGCAGTCGCATCCAGCACCGGAACCTCAATTTTGCGTGCCCACAGACACTTGATTCCCTTCCAGATATACTTCAGTGACATGACCGATGTATAGCATGCATTCAGTGGATACGGAAGCAACCATTTTCTTGCATAATGAAATACTACTTTATTGAACAGCTTTTCCTGATACTGCGCATTCACTTCACGACCGGAAGTTGCAAGTACGTCTGCCGGAACTTCCACTGTCTGATAGTGAAATTTCTGCAGAAGACGGATTACATCTTCTCTGTCGCCGGTATAATTAATGACTGCATCACAGGTTCTGTCATATACCTTTGCTAATTTGACTGATTCATTGCAGAGCAGATAATACTGTAATATATCAGCCTGTTCATATGTCATTCTTTTTTGAAAAAGCCGGACTCTCATCCGGCCTTTCATCTCATGTTTAATTATAAACTTCACGTTCAGGCGCCTCTTACTCTGTTACTTCGTTGAACTCTGTATTTTCAGCTTCTTCAGCCTCTGCTGCTGTATCTGCATCAGAAAATTCTTCCATTTCAGCAGCTCTTTCTTCGTTGATGCTCTTAGCTTCAGCGTAAATATCCTCTGCATTTTCCTGGATATTTGTAGCTGTTTTCATAACACAGTCTTTTGCGCGAAGAACTGCTGCTGTACAATTTGTGTACACGTTCTTAGCATCCTTGCTTGAAAGCGCTTTGATTCCAGCTGTTCCAAAAAGAACTCCTGATGCAAAAATTCCAACCTTTTTCCAATTTACTTTAGTAATATCAAACATATCTATGTACCTCCTGTTTTTTCATTAACGCCTATTATATGACACGAATCTGAAAATTTCCAGTCTTTTTTTGCTTCTGATAAATTTTCTCACTTTTGCGTAAAATCAGTTTTGTCAAACTTTTTTTCATTATATCTGACACGAATTCGCTATTTTCACCTTAATTTTTACACAACTTTTCACAGTTATCTATATCCATATTTATATAGAAGAAACTCATTTCCCGGTATCTTAAAGAGACAGATACAACCACGGTACCTGCCTCCATATCCGAACCGTTCCGTTTCAGAACGTTTTTTTACAATGTTATGCTTCTTTGAGTGTGATGTTTCTCACATTCTGTCCACCCGAAAATCCACAGGCATCCAGACCAGATTTAATTACTGCTGTCCATTTATCTTCCGGAAGATCAAGAACCGTTCCATCCTCCAGTTCTACCATGCATTCCATCTTATTGCCATCATCCGAAATACGATACATATTCTTGCGGCTGATCGCTCCGATCTGTTCCAGCGTATTGACCATACGGTATACCGTCGCCGGTCCGATACTCGGATCCTTCAGAGACGCCTGATAATAAATTTCCTTGCAGCAATTACATTTTCCTTCCAAAATAACATCGATCAGCATGAGCCGCTGCTTCGTAACCCTACAGCCACTTCTTTTCAGCTGCTCGATTATTCTTTCTTTCGCGTCCATGATAGCCCCTTTCCATGCTGTCGCCTGTTAGGCTCTGATATCAACTACCTTAAATCCTGCTTCCTCGACAGCTTTTTTCAGATCATCATCATCAATTTCTCTGTCATAGCTTACAACTGCTTCTTCTTTTTTGAGATTCACCTTTGCAGATGCACCTTCAATTTTGTCGATTGCTTCCGTTACACTTTTCACGCAATGATCACAGTGCATACCGGAAACCATCACCGTCTTTTTACCGATTGCCGGATGATCCAGAACCTTTTCTTCAATTTCTGTCTTGATCAGTCCAGATCCACCACCACAGCAAGGACTTTCCCCTTTAAAATGTTTAAGCGTACCCTTTAATGCAAAAATAAGAAGTACGATCACGATCAGAACAATAATTGCATCAACCATCTTATTCCTCATCCTTCCGGCGTTCACGCCATTTCTTTATCCATAAAACCAACTGATATATGCTGACTCCTACAAGATAAATGATCAAGAATGCTCCGAATGCGTAGAACATAGAGCCTGTTGAACTTCCCATATGCCTTCCGCCTTTCAGTCTTTCTTCTTTGGTACGGTTTTTCCACTACATCCGCTACACGAACCGCAGTTACCGCTGCATCCAGCGCAACCGACCGGTTTTCCTTCTTTATGGTTTTTATAACCTTTGTAAATCAGATAAATACAATATGCTGCGATCAGTGCCACTATCACAATATTTGCGATCATAACCTTCACCTTGTCTTTCTTTTACACTGGAAGCCGGACACAGGCTTCTGCATCCGGCTTCCGCCTTAAAGTTCTTATAAATCTTATGCGTTTACAGAACGTTTTGAATAAACTTTCTGATTTTTATACGGATCTGGTCTGAACAGCATGAAAAGGATTGCGATAAGGAAAAGGAATCCAACTGCTGTACCAACTCCGAATGCTCCGCCTGTTACGAATGAACCGATCTGATATACACAGAGGCATACGATGTAAGCGAAGATGTTCTGGAAGAGAATTGCGAACCAGAACCATTTTCTTGACTGCATCTGCTGTGCCATTGTAGCAATTGCTGCAAGGCAAGGAGAATCAAGAAGGTTGAACATCAGGAATGTAAATGCTGCAATTGAGCTTGGGAACCAAGATGCAACACCAGCTGCTACGTTGACTGCATCTTCTGTATCACCAGATACATTTGCAAGTACACCCATTGTTGAAACAATTGCTTCTTTTGCTGTAAATCCAGAGATAGAAGCTGCTACCGGCTGCCACTCGCCAAATCCAAGTGGTGCAAAGAGCGGTGCGATCACGCCACCAATCATTGCCATAAGACTGTCTGCGCTGTCTTCTACCATGCCAAAGCTTCCGTCTACAAATCCGAATCCGCCAAGGAACCACATTACGACGCAGGCAAGGAACAGGATTGTTCCGGCTTTGATGATGAAGCCTTTCAGTCTTTCCCATACATGAAGGAGAACTGTCTTAGCCTGTGGAATATGGTACTGTGGAAGTTCCATTACGAACGGTGCCGGTTTTCCTGAGAACGGTTTTGTCTTCTTCAGGATGATCGCAGCCACAAGTACTGCAACGATCCCAATGAAATACATAAGCGGTGCGATAAATGAACTTTCCTGATATCCTGCTACTTCACCGGAAATAACACCACCCATCAGAGCGATAACCGGAAGCTTAGCTCCACACGGGATAAAAGTTGCTGTCATAATTGTAAGACGTCTGTCATTGTCCTGTTCAATAGTCTTAGAAGCCATGATTCCAGGAATACCGCAGCCTGATGAAATCAGAAGCGGGATAAAGCTCTTTCCCGAAAGTCCGAAATGTCTGAACACACGGTCCATGACGAATGCGATACGAACCATGTATCCACAGTCTTCAAGGATAGACAAGAAAAGGAACAGAATCGCCATCTGTGGAACGAAACCAAGAACGGCTCCAAGACCACCGATGATACCATCAACAACAAGTCCCATAACCATGTCGCCGGCACCGATCGCTGAAAGTGCGCTTGTTGCTGCATCCTGAATTGCTACTACAAATACATCATTTGTCCAATCTGTTACAAAGGTACCGACTGTCGTTACAGAAACATAATATACGATCCACATTACCAGCATAAAGATCGGGATTCCGAGGAACCGGTTGGTAACGATACGGTCGATCTTATCAGAAGTTGTAAGTTTTTCTTTTCCCTTCTGAACAGTTGTTGAAACAATCTTCTGGATGAATTTGTAACGTTCGTCTGTTACAATACTTTCCATATCATCGTCATGTTTCTTTTCAAGAGCTTTTCTCTGTGCTTCCACCGTCTGGGCTGCCGCACCGGAAAGTTTCATGCTCTCTACTACCTTGCTGTCGTTCTCAAGGAATTTTACAGCGTACCATCTCTTCTTCTCTTCTGAAACAGAACTCGGAAGAACGCTCTTAACTTCTGCCACAGCACCTTCCAGCTCTGCTGAGAAGATATCTTTCGGAAGATCGATTTCTGACTTCTTAGCAACTTTTACTGCTTCATCGATCAGTTTGTCAAGTCCTTCACCTTTCAGCGCAGATGTCTCGATAATCGGACAGTCAAGTAGCATTGAAAGTCTCTTCACATCAATCTTGATTCCTCTCTTCGCAAGAAGATCTGCCATGTTCAGTGCAATAACAACCGGAACGCCTGTCTCAATCAGCTGAGTTGTCAGATACAGGTTACGTTCAATATTGGTTGCATCCACCAGATCAATGATCACATCCGGATTTTCTTTCAGCACATAGTCACGGCTGACGACCTCTTCCAGTGTATATGGAGACATTGAATAGATACCCGGAAGGTCAGTTACGATAACTTCTTCCTTTGTCTTCTTACTTTTTAATTTACCCTCTTTTTTCTCTACAGTAACCCCTGGCCAGTTACCAACATACTGGTTGGCTCCTGTGAGCGCGTTAAACATGGTAGTTTTACCGCAGTTCGGGTTTCCGGCAAGTGCAATTTTAATTGCCATTCCTTTTTACCTCCTTGTTGTACTACTCTCATGCATAATTATGTATATGCTATTTTACCTGCACACACTGTGCATCATCTTTTCTTACTGTAAGTTCATATCCTCTTACAGTAATCTCAACAGGATCACCGAGAGGCGCAACTTTTCTGATGTACAGCTCGCTTCCTTTTGTTATGCCCATGTCCATAATACGGCGTTTGTAAGCTCCGTCTCCTTCAATCTTGGTCACAACAACAGTGCTTCCAACCTTTGCATCACCTAAAGTCATTGTCGTATCTCCTTTCCTTTAAGCTTCGTAATACAGAATATATATGCAGCGGACCCATCGACCAGCCAGAGGCTAGATCATGATATGCCGCGCCATATCAGAATTAACCGCAACACGTGAATCCTTGATGTTCACGATCACATTACCACCGATTGCAGAAACAACTGTAATTTCTGCACCTGCTACAAATCCGAGATTCGCAAGGAATCGCCTTGTTTCTTCATTTCCACCAATTCTCTTGATCTCATTTACTTCACCAATATTCGCCATCGTTAAAGGCATAATCCCTACCTCCTGTTCTTTTGCGTATTTGGAATTTTGAATGATAATTTTTTTCATTACCAACTTTTGTTCACTAGTTAGTATATGCTAACATTTGTGTGTTGTCAAGCATTTTTTTAAGTTTTATTAAACCATTGTTTTCTGTTACTCATTTTTGCCATTTATCACTTACTTCTAATAGTTATAGCTTCTACTTTTTGCACAAAAAGAGCATTTACAGAACAATATTATTTGAAAAAAAATACAATCCATGGTATCCTATTAGATATAAGAATAAATAGTGAGGTGACCGGAATAAATGGCTAAAAATGAATCTTCCGAAAATTATCTTGAAGCAATATTGATGTTAAGTAAAAAATTACCTGTCGTACGTTCCGTAGATATTGCCAACGAACTTGGTTTCAAAAAATCAAGCGTCAGCATCGCCATGAAGAAACTTCGTCAGGAGAATCATATTACCGTAACAGATGCAGGTTTTATCTATCTTACCGATTCAGGAAAAGAGATCGCGAACATGATCTATGAACGGCATGAATTTATTTCAAAATGGCTGATCGAACTCGGTGTCCCAGAAGAAATCGCTACAGATGATGCCTGCCAGATGGAGCACGTGATCAGCAGAGAAAGCTTTAACGCAATCAAAGAATATGTACGAACACATTAGTAAATGCGTCAGAAAAGGCCGAAAAGTTTATAACTTTTCAGCCTTTTTCTTTGCCCTTTTGCAGACTCTACAGATTTACCGCAACATATTTCATATGCTGTTTTCCGTAATGAAATTACTTTACTGATATTATTCATCAAGGATCTGTCCGTCAAGCGATAAGGTCACGACCTGCCACGGAATAAATTTACCGCTTTCCTGAAGCGCTTTCTTAGCCGCCAGCTCAAGTCCGCCACAACAAGGTACTTCCATCCGCACAATCGTCACACTCTTAATATTATTGTTCTTAATAATCTCCGTCAGCTTCTCCGAATAATCCACATTATCCAGTTTTGGACATCCAATCAAAGTCACATGCCCTTTGATAAAACGATTGTGAAAATCTCCATAAGCATAGGCACTGCAATCTGCAGCGACCAGAAGCTTCGCCCCGTCAAAATATGGTGCATTCACCGGTGCAAGCTTAATCTGTACCGGCCACTGGGAAAGCATACTCTTATTCACGCTTTTCGCCGTCTCCCTTCCTTCCTCTTCGCTCTCTGCATTCTGCATACTCTCCTCTCTGTTCATCATACGCATACGGGTTCCAGGACATCCCCCTGCAAATGGTTTTACCGGTGCTTTAGGTCCTTCTCCCGCATTCTGCTTTGCAGCCTCTTCCTGCTGCTTTTTAAGCATATTCTGCTTCACAGCCTCCGCATCATAAGCCGCCGCCTCACGCTCTACAAAATGAATGGCATCCACCGGACAATTCGGCAGACAGTCTCCCAGCCCGTCGCAATAATCATCTCTCATCAGCTTTGCTTTCCCATTTACCATAGAAATAGCCCCCTCATGGCAGGCCTTTGCACAAGCTCCACACCCATTACACTTCTCCTCATCTATCTGAATAATTCTACGAATCATATTCCTTTATATCCTCCTATTCGAAAAATTTGTATTCCTTTAACTTTACCAGCTTATTTTAGCTTACAACCGCATTTTATTCTGTTGTTATAACAACAATCCACGTAAAAAAACCTTGCGGATTCTCTCCACAAGGTTTTCCCTCTTCTCTCAAACTCTATACGAAATCGTCTGATTTAATTATGCAAGTGCCTTTTTAGCAACTTCAGCTACAGCTGTGAAGCCAGCTGCATCATTAACTGCCATTTCAGCGAGCATCTTTCTGTTCATATCTACACCGGCAACTTTAAGTCCGTGCATAAGCTTGCTGTAAGAAAGACCATTCATTCTTGCAGCTGCGTTGATACGAGCGATCCAAAGCTGACGCATCTGACGTTTTTTCTGCTTTCTTCCTGCGTATGCTGATGTAAGGGCTCTCATTACAGACTGTTTTGCAATTCTGTACTGTTTAGAGCGAGCTCCTCTGTATCCTTTAGCCAGTTTTAAAGTTCTATTGTGTTTCTTCTTAGCGTTCATTCCGCCTTTAATTCTTGCCATTACTTAATCCTCCTTCTATCTTTCCTGCCAAATCTTAGAGATATGGTAAAACTTTCTTCATGTTCTTTACATTTGTAGAATCTGTGATAGTTGACTGTCTAAGATTTCTTTTTCTCTTAGTAGACTTCTTTGTTAAGATATGGCTCTTGTAAGCTTTGTTTCTTTTAAGTTTACCTGTAGCTGTTGTTTTGAAGCGCTTTGCAGCAGCTCTATTTGTTTTAATTTTTGGCATGATGTTTTCCTCCTTAATATAGATAATTTATTTTTAACGTTTTTCAGTTAAAACCATGCTCAGGCTTCTGCCTTCAAGTTTTGCCGGCTTTTCAATGACAGCAACATCTTTCATCTTCTCAGCAAAATCGTCAAGAATATGTTTACTCTGCTGCATATGAGCCATCTCTCTACCACGGAAACGAAGTGTAACCTTTACTTTATTTCCTTTTGAGATAAATTTTCTAGCATTATTCATCTTCGTGTTCAGGTCGTTGGTGTCAATATTTGGTGAAAGACGCACTTCCTTAACCTCGACAGTTCTCTGTTTTTTCTTTGCTTCTTTTTCTTTTCTTGCCTGTTCGTATCTGTACTTACCATAATCGATAATCTTACAAACCGGCGGTTTCGCTGTCGGAGCGATTTTAACCAGATCCAGTTCCGCTTCCTGTGCCAGCTTCATAGCCTCTCTTGCTGACATTATTCCTAACTGTTCCCCACTCTCGCTAACCACGCGTACCTCTCTGTCGCGGATTTGTTCGTTAATCATTAAATCGCTAATTGTTGTGCACCTCCAATAAATAAAAAATAGTGAATAGCTACAGACTATCCACTATCTATTGCATACAATACTTATATCCGGTATTATAAACTCAATATCAAACCGTTAGTCGCCCGATTGCGCTAAGGTGAGAGTGGATACTCTTCTTTGTTGTTCGCTTTACGCAAGTTATAATTTACCACAGATTTCATATGGTGTCAACACTTTTTTTATTTTTTTATGAACCAGCCAATCTTCACTTAGAAAGTGTTTGCCCGAATATTCTGCTCAAATAATTCTATCATGCTTTATTTTTCAGACTTAAACCTACTCAATCCCTGTCACCTTGTAATCTTTGTCTTCAACAGCTTTTTTCAGTACCTCATCGGCTACTTCTGCTGCAAGTGTTACTACCGCTGTTCCATTTTCATGGCTTACTTCTGCCGCCTCTACTCCTTCGATTGCTTCCAGAGTTTTCTTTACAGTTGCCTCACAGTGTCCACACATCATACCTTCGATTTTCATTGTTTTTGTCATTGTCTTTTCCTCCTCTATTTCTTTGACTTTTGACTTTATCTTCTTATCTTTGCTGGCATCATACATTTTAAACCAGTTCAGACGAAGTGCATTGGTTACGACACAGAAGCTTGAAAGACTCATAGCTGCTGCGCCAAACATCGGATTTAATTTCCATCCGAAGATTGGATACCAGATACCTGCTGCAAGCGGGATTCCGATCACATTGTAGAAGAATGCCCAGAACAGGTTCTCATGGATATTTCTTAAAGTTGCTTTACTCATACGGATGGCTGCCGGTACATCACTTAAACGGCTTTTCATCAGAACAACGTCTGCTGCATCGATCGCGATATCGGTTCCTGCACCAATCGCAATTCCCATATCGGCTCTGGTAAGTGCCGGCGCGTCATTGATTCCGTCACCAACCATGGCAACTTTTCCTTTTTTCTTTAATTTCCGGATAACAGCTTCTTTTCCGTCCGGAAGAACGTCTGCGATGACTTCATCTACACCTGCCTGACGTCCGATCGCTTTTGCGGTTCTCTCATTGTCACCGGTCAGCATTACCACATGGATTCCCATATTCTGCAGTTCTTTGACTGCCTTTGGACTGTCCTCTTTGATGACGTCTGCTACCGCAATGATTCCGATCAGCTGATCTTCTTTCGCAAAGAACAAAGGCGTCTTTCCTTCTGCCGCCAGATCTTCTGCCTTTTTCAGCGTTCCTGCATCCACAGAAGTCTTTGTCTGGATAAATTTCTTATTTCCACCATAAATCGTCTTTCCTGCAAGAACTGCGGAAAGTCCGTTTCCAGGTACTGCCTGGAAGTCTTCTACTTCCTCCGCATCCAGTCTGCGCTCTTGGGCTTCCTGTAAAATTGCATGTGCCAGTGGGTGCTCGCTCTTTCTTTCCAGTGCATAAGCAAATCCCAAAAGTTCTTCCTCCGAGATACCCTCTGCCGGTATCATATCCGTTACTTTCGGTTCCCCGCTTGTGATGGTTCCGGTCTTGTCCAAAGCTACGATCTGCATTTTGCCGGTCTCTTCCAGAGATACCGCCGTCTTGAACATGATTCCGTTCTTTGCGCCCATTCCGTTACCAACCATAATGGCAACCGGTGTGGCAAGTCCCAGTGCACAAGGGCAACTGATAACGAGTACGGAAATACCTCTTGCCAGTGCAAATCCTACACTCTGACCTGCGATCAACCATACGATAATCGTAATCACTGCAATCGTAATAACCGCCGGCACAAATATCCCGGATACACGGTCTGCAATCTTTGCGATCGGTGCTTTGGTTGCCGCCGCATCACTGACCATCTGAATGATCTGTGAAAGTGTGGTATCTTCCCCAACTCTGGTTGCCTCGCATTTGAGGAAACCGGACTGATTCATGGTTGCAGCAGATACCTTGTCACCTTCTGCTTTGTCAACCGGAATACTCTCTCCGGTAAGTGCTGCTTCATTGACTGCACTGGTTCCTTCCAGCACGATACCGTCTACCGGTATATTTTCCCCCGGTCTTACTACAAAGATATCGCCTTTTTTCACCTGGTCGATGGAAACCTCTGTCTCCACACCATTTTTCAGGACAACAGCTGTCTTCGGAGCCAGCTTCATCAGACTCTTTAATGCATCTGTTGTCTTTCCTTTGGAATGCGCTTCCAGCATCTTTCCGACTGTGATAAGCGTCAGGATCATGGCTGCTGATTCAAAATAGAACTCATGCATATAAGACATGACGCCTTCCATATCCATCTTCACCTGTGCATCGGTCATTGCAAACAATGCATAGGTGCTGTATACAAAGGATGCCCCTGATCCCAGTGCAACCAGGGTATCCATGTTCGGCGCACCATGAAGGAGTCCCTTAAATCCATTGATGAAGAACTTCTGGTTGATCACCATGATAATTCCGGTAAATAACAGCTGGATCAGTCCCATTGCTACATGATTGCCAGCCAGAAATCCCGGCAGTGGCCAGTTCCACATCATATGACCCATGGAAATGTACATCAGTGGAATCAGAAAACACAGTGATGCGATCAGACGGCGCTTCATGACCGGTGTCTCCCTGTCTTTCAGGGCATCCTCATCCATTGCTGCGCCCTTTTTGGCTCCTGCATCTGCTCCTTTTACCGAAGCACCGTATCCTGCTGCCTCAACAGCCGCAATGATCTCCGACTGGGATGCGGTTCCTTCTACTCCCATGGAATTCGTCAGAAGACTGACCGAACAGCTGGTAACTCCCGATACTTTCGATACTGCCTTTTCCACTCTGCTGCTGCATGCCGCACAGCTCATTCCTGTTACTGTATATTGTTCCACAAAAATCCACCTCACTCTTTGGCTTTATCTGCCTTTTTATATTGTAAAGATCCTCCTGCGCCTGTTGCATGAAAATCTATAACAATCCTGTTATTTCATCAGTTTCTGAAGCGTTACAACCAGCTCATCGATTGTCTCATCTTTTCCCTCGCGGATATCCTCTGCCACACAGGTACGGATATGATTCGCCAGAAGGACTTTATTGAAACTGTTGAGCGCCGCATTGATTGCCGACACCTGAATCAGAATATCCGGACAGTACGCATCTTCTTCTACCATGCGCTTCACACCTCTGACCTGCCCTTCGATCCGACTCAGGCGGTTGATCATGTCCTTGTATTCCTTCTCCGAACGCTCCTTCGTCTTATGACAGTGACAACATTCTTTCTTTTCTTCCATGCGTCTCACCTCTTATTTTTTCTCTCTACGATGGCTATTATATACCCCATTGGGGTATATTGCAAGAAGAATTTTTCTCATTTTAAAATTATATATATACAACAATGAATGCATCCTGGCACGTAGTATCTTTTACTTAACAGAAATTTTCTCAAGATTTCCTATGAAAGCCAAAAGAGAACCTGCAAGCTTTTCATCCACAGGTTCTCTCGTATTGTTTCTATTTTAATATTTTTGAAGTGTATAATAGGTGCTTCTCGCTTTTCCATTCCGTTTCAGGAAATTCTTTTCCACAAGTCCTCTTATCACTCTTGCTGCAGTTGATGCACTTACTTTAAGCAGACTCACAACATCATTCTTTGTAAAATCCTCACAATTTTCGGCATACTCCAGAACTTTTTCTTCCTCATCGCTTAATTTCTGTGTATCCTCCTCATCCGTTTCTGGATTCTTTTCATCCTTCACTTCCGGCTCCGGCGTATCTGTTTTTTCACATAGCACATTGATATTCGGTAATACAATTTTAAAAGTATTTCTCGTCGTCTCAATAACAGGTTTTTCTGCCACATCAGCGTAAGCCCCTATAATCTTACTGATTCCAGTACCACATGCTTCGATTAAATGCAACCGGTAAAAGACATTTGCAAGATCCGGATTTCTGCATATAGAAATACCTGCCATCACATCCTCCAGCTCAATTCCAGGCATCAATCCTCCGATTGATATAAATTCCATCCGGTCTTCATAAATACTGATCAATGCACTTGCACTAAACGCATAATCCCTGTGAACCAGCAAATTTAACAATGCTTCTCTGACAGCGATTTCAGGATAATCCCTGACATCTATCCGCAGCAACTTTTCAATTGTTGCATGTGTCTGATTATGAAAATCAATATAATCGTAGACATCATTCATCTGTTTCATCAATGCCCCTGAAAATTCTCTACGGTCTTTAAATACCGTCTGATCCTTTCCCAGAAAAACAGCTACTTTAATCGTGTGTACACACTGATCCGATAAAAGCATTGCAAGATTACTGTAAAGTCCATCCTTATCAATCAATTTCAATGTCCGCATCTGCTGTATCCCAAACTCAACCTTACGAAGCTGAAATTCTTTCTCTGCCACTTCAAAAGTCAGTTCCTGATTCATGCTACGCATAGCTTCAAAACGATCTCCATCTGTCTCTTTAATCATCTGGCGGATTGCCGCATCTGTAGCAGGAACAGCTGAATATCCCTGTCTGACATAGACTCCTTCTGGTCGCATTCCTTTTTTTGCAATATAATAAGGGCGATCCGTTCCACGTTGAATATCTACAACAACAATCTTTTTCCCATCTTCTTCTAATGTCTCATAATGTAAAAACATCGTGATATCCGGTTTGATCGCATCTCTGACCATATTACTGATCTGCAATGCAGTGCCATCTGGATTATCAAGACCAACTACCGTACCATCATCCTGTACACCAATATATAACTTGCCACCATTACAATTTGCAAAGGCAATAATTTCTTTTTTTATGTCATCAACTACTGCTTCTTTAAGCTCTACTGTTTCATTTTCCCGAAAAATCATTTTATGCCCTCCTCAAATCATATAATATATTTATATTATATACAATCGTGTCAATTGTGTCAATCGTGTCATTTTTTAATGCAGGCAATCATATTTTGACACGATTCCGCCACATTATACATAAAACTCTTTTCTCCTAAGCCGAGTATAAGGTCTTTTCTCCCGCACTTTCCCGGATTTCTCCAAGTTAATATCCACATACACAATCTGCTCTGTGTCATCTGCCCGGGCAAGAATCTCTCCATTTGCATCGACAGCCATAGACTCCCCAGCAAAATCCATCTCCCCTTCCACCCCAACACGGTTACACATTGCGATCGCCACACTGTTCTGAAATGCCTGTACACGTACCTCCCATTCAAACATTTCCGAAGGCTCTGCTTTGGTATTCACCGTCGGGATCAAGATCAAATCTGCCTCCTGCAGGCTTTCCGTCCGGATGCTTTCCGGGTAATGTCTGTCAAAACATACCACAATCCCGATCTTTCCGAATTCCGTGTCAAAGACATGAAATCCATCATCTGACGGGGTATAATAATCCTGCTCATAAAACTGCTCTACCTGCGCAACATGCACCATTTTCTGTATTCCTATGACTTCTCCACTGCGGTCGATCAGAATACTCGCATCGTATGTACCATTTGCTTCCCGTAGATATAAGTTTGGCACTGCCATAATCTGATGCTTTTTGCAGGCATCACAGAATTTTTTTACAATCTCATCTTCTATAGATACGGAATAACTGCTTACATCCCTTCCCAGATATTGCGGAAAAAATTCCGTAAGCTGCACTTCCGGGAACAGCACAAGCTCTGCTCCCTTTTCTGCTGCTTCTGCAATCGCATGCAGACTTTTTTCCATATTCTTTTCTACACTTCCCGAATTTGACATTTGTATCATCGCAAGCCTCATGTTAAATATCCTCCTTACCTCCTTTTACTCCAAAATCAGATATTTCTTCTTATCTGCTGAAGTAAGATTTTTTCCGTTAAGCAAAAAAACGAACAGCGAGTTACCTCTTCACGATTTTTGTCGTTACAAGCGGCAACTCCCTGTCTTTTATCTTCTTACTGTTTATTTAAAAGAAACATTCTCAATAATCACCTGATCAAACATCCTATGAAGTACTCTGCCCTGTTCATCTTCTCCGTTTCCATTCTGATAAACATTTGCTGCATAAACATCATACAAAACTTCTGCTCGCTCCGCATCATCCAGTCCATTCAAGAATTCTGCGATTCCTTCATAAATGGCTCCTGCCAGATTTCCTTCCTGCGGATTATTTTCAACATACCACTCTTAGTTTGTCTCGTTTTGTTCCTTCGCACTTTCTTTAAAAGAAATTGTTCCATCCTTGATTTCCTCAGATATACTTTCAATTCCTTTATCTTTATACCCTGCTTCTTCTGCCACAACAACAATTGTCGCCACTTCGTAGCTGCGTAAGTAATTCCAGTCCAGCGGAGTCCATAAATCCTTTGCCTCTGTTCTCTCTGCTATCGGTTCATACTCTGGAAATGTAAAGCTTGCCGGATCAATCTCATATTTATTCAGATACTATGTCTTTACCTTCTCTTTCACCAGCTCTGCAAGCTTTTCTGTCTCCTCTTCTGTCAGACCATATGCATTTCTTTCGTCGGAAGAATCCGCCTCGTCTGCTGTCTCCGAAGCTTTCTCCGTATCTGTACTCTGTGAAGTCTCGGCCTTTGCAGTCTCTTCTTTCTTTGATGAACACGCCGTTGCCGAAACAGCCATCGAAAGTACCAGCATTCCAATTACAATTTTTCTCTTCATCTCTTTTTCTCCCTGTTCATTACACTTCACCTTTAAATAAAAGCGTAAGCTTATTATACCCCCGGTAATTTTCGTCAATTTCTTATTATTTACAAGGCAAAAAGATTTACCACGGAATATTCTTCCATTGTAAAAGAATCCCGATTTCCTATATCGTAAGACAGGATCGCATATCTGCATGCAGCTACATTATCAAACGTGCCCTCTTCTTGCCGCTTCTTCAATCAGCTTCGGCTGAATTAAAGGATATGTCCAGTCTTTTATCAGTTCATCGCATATGACAATTTTCTCAATTTCACTATGTATCTCTTCAAATGAAAAAATATCTGCCACATAAAGCATTCCAAAGGTCTCTTTTTCTTCATCTTTGTTGACTCTCGTTTTCCCTTTTACGGAATATACGCAAACTGGCTCGATCTTAAAGTCCACCGCTCCTGTTTCTTCTTTTAATTCTCGATTTGCCGCTTCTTCAATGGTCTCTCCTGCTTCTCTGTGTCCTCCAGGCACTTCGTAGATATCCCTTTCTTTGTGTTTGCAAAATACCCATTTTTCGCCAGTTCTGGCAATGATTACAGCAAAATCTAATTGCGAATCTTCTATTTTGTCATAAAATCTGACCTCTAGCATATTTCTTCCTCACAATTCCATTCAAGCATAAATTCTTCTATGTATGTCGTCATGAATTTTTCTCTTCTTTCTGCAATTTTTCTGGCACTATCCGTATTCATTAAATCTTTCAGTAAAAATAATTTTTCATAAAAATGATTGATCGAAGTCGTAGTTCCATTTTGATATTGTACTTTATTCATCCCAATCCTTGGAAGAATATCAGGATTATACATTTCCCGGTTATGATTTCCTCCATACGCAAATGCTCTCGCAATACCGATTGCTCCAAGCGCATCAAGTCGATCTGCATCCTGAACTCATTTCCATGCATCTATCTCTTCCCGCGATTTGAATATAATAATATTTTTATTCTTATATTTTCTTAACATCTCATTGATTTCCGGTATTTCATCCCTTGAAAAATTGATAATAAAATCTCTGAATTCTGCTGACAGTTCTTCTTCCTGCCATGGCATATCTTCTCTTTCACTTCCAATACGCCCTTCCGCGCCCGCAAGCCACACATTTGTTGGCAGATCTAAAAAGAATACCGTATCACATTCTTCAAAACGCATTTCAAGTGTTCTTCCATAATTACCATCGATAATCCATTCTTCCTGCTTTATAATCTCAGATAATTTTGCATCGAATTCCTGCTTTGTTATCGTTGTCCTGTCCGGCTTATGCCAGATCATATCAAGATAATACAATGGAAGTCCTGTTTTGTCTCTGAGTTTTCTTGCAAATGTACTTTTCCCCGCACCGGGACACCCAAGTATCAGAACTTTTTTCATATTTATTTATCTCCTAATCCTTTTCCTAATTAAATGTTAGACTCGTTGATTCATTTTTTATTTTTGAAGTTTATAGTCATCATACACCGTTAAAGAAGCCAACCTCAGTATATCACAAACCTCCAGCAACATTCCCCCACATATCTACTCTGGACATATGAACCATTTCCTTCATTCCGTACATATATCCGCCACTATATCATAAAATAAGCGAGCAAAACGAAATATTATAGCAATCTGATGCATGAATAATTTTAGAATCCTGTAATAAAACTGCACTTTTTTTAGAGTTGTTCAATCTTACATTCATGTTCCTTTGTCTTGCTGTTATAACTGATTCCAACAGCAAGAATGTGTCCTGTATATTCCTTTCTTTCTGCTGTTTTTCCCTGAAACCGCAAAGCGTACTCTTTTTCTTTTATCTGCGCAATTGTCTCTTCCGGCTTATGATCTACTTTCAGTTCCAGTATCATACAATCCTGATCATATCTGATTGGATAAAAAATATTTTGAATCTGATCCACATTATATCGGATATAAGTAAACACCGTCTTTCTTTTTTCTAACATTACGCCGTCTTTTAATTAGTCTTAACTAATTTCATTATATATAACCTCTTTATCCTGGCTTTTCAGCTCAATTCTTCGACATAAAATGTCACCTTCGCATGGGGACCATTTGCGGAAGGACGCAACGATATATTCACCAATCCGGTTCTGACAAAGATCGATGAAAAATACGGAAAAACTGCTGCACAGACAGCCCTTCGTTTCCTCCTTCAAAATGATGTGGTTATCATTCCGAAATCTGTTCACAAAGATCGTATGCAGCAGAACTTTGACCTCTTCGATTTCACACTGACCGCAGAAGAAATGGCAGAAATTGAAGCTTTGGATGGTGGCGAAAACTTCCATTAGTAATTACAGTTTTCATATATCCTCCAACTATCGAATTATATACCCTTTTTATTTCACCAAATCTGTCCGATTTAATTAAAAATTTATAACACCATTATCAATGTACCTGCTCCTATCAAAATACAGCCAATGAGTGATTTTGCAGTAAACTGTTCATGTAAAAACACAAATGCCAATATAAGTGTGATTACCACACTCAGTTTATCTATTGGTACAACCTTTGATGCATCCCCCATTTGTAAAGCTTTATAATAGCACAGCCACGAAGCTCCTGTTGCTAATCCAGATAAGATTAAAAAAATCCAGCTTTTCTTACTGATTTCTGCCAGTCCATTCTGCGCATGAGTAAGAAAGACCATGCCCCATGCCATGATTACTACAACAATGGTTCGGATTGCAGTTGCCAGGTTGGAATTCACTCCTTCTATACCTACCTTGGCAAGAATTGAGGTTAACGCAGCAAATACCGCTGATAAGACAGCAAATATCATCCACATAATAAAACCTTCTTTTCACATAAAAAAATAAGAACTGATCATTTCACCAATCTGTTCTCTTCTCCCCAAATGCAAAGTTGATCCAGTACAGTCATCAATGACTTCCCTCTTTCTGAAAGGCTGTACTCCACCTTCGGCGGGATCTGCGGATATTCCGTCCTGATAATCAGTCGGTCTTTCTCCAGCTCTTTGAGATTGGTACTGAGCGTTTTGTCGGAAATAGTTTTCAGATACCGTTTTAATTCATTGAACCGTACCGTTTCAAACTCCATCAGACAGTATAGAATAACCATCTTATGTTTGCCGGAAATCAGGGACAATGTGTAGGCAAAGCCTGTATCTTCAAAATTTGCATTTTCGATATAGTTCTTTATCATAACACTTTCTCCTTAGATAGTACCTGTCTTTTTTATTAGTACTTGAATTTACGAATTTCCTGTATATAATTATAAGCAGGATAAATCATACTGTCAAATGAATTTCAAGGAGAATTTATTATGAGAGCAAAACTAGTTACTGTTCACAGTAAATGACATTTACTTAGGAAAATTTCTTATCAGAAAAAGGAATTTCCCTTTTTTTACCAGTAACTCAAAAATCTCTTGACATTACATCAATTTTGTGCGGGCGTGTGAAAAAACTCTCGTTTTTTCACACGCCCTTTTTCAACTATATAAATTGATAGTAACGCTCAATTCACCTTCCAATAATCAGCATGAGTCAAACAATCGTCCAGTCCAAATTTGAACCCTTTAAATTAATATTGCTTTCATTCGTATTGCCGTATATAATATTTATTATATGATGCTTATTGACACGCCGAACACTGAAAACGAAATAAAATGATGTGAATACGCCATTTTATGGGAGTTTGAGGTGCTCGAGGATTGCGGGAATTGCTTCGCAATGGAGCAATCCGATTACACCAGTGAGCGGCAAAATTTACTTTTGACACTCACATCATTATTATACGAAAAAAGGAGTCTGCTCGACTATGGATTATATTTCTGTAAAAGAAACTTCGAAGAAATTCCATTTATCTGAACGCCGCATACAAAAACTCTGCGAAACCAACCGGATTGAGGGTTGCAAAATGGTCAGCGGCATCTGGTTGATCCCTGCCACGGCCATCAAACCTTCCGATGAGCGAATGACGAATTCCCCGAAAGATTCCGATTATCTCTCTTTAAAAGAATTATGTGATATACTTTCCATTTCGACCGCAACCGGGCGCAACTGGATCAAGCTTGGCAAACTTATTCCTGAATATACGGATAAAAGAAAGCCTTATTTTACAAAACAATATGCCAAAAAGTTGAAAGCCGAACTGCAATCAGGCAAAAATCAATCGCTGAAAAGCAGACGTAACAAGAAATTTGTCTGTGGAAATTCTCTTTACAGCGCCTATGTTTCTGAAAATTGTCAGAATATCGAACCGCTGCAGCAGATTCTCCGAATTGTAACCGATAAATCCATTGCTCTTTCATCGGATGTAATTCAATATTTCATTGCTGACTGTGCCCTGCATTTGCTCGCCCAAAAGTATGATCTTTCTTTCAAGCATGAAAAAGCGTTGCTGAGCAGATTTTTAAAAAAAGAAATCACCCTGTCTCTATACGACGAACTGATCCATGCTTTGATTGCAGATTCCGAGCGGGCTCTGCTTTTCTGTGAAAAATATTCTCCGCTTTTTGATTTTGATTATGTATACGAACCTGCTGAAGATATTCTTGGTCTCATTTACATTTCCTGTAAAAATATCGGCAGCCGCAAGGCAACCGGTTCCTACTATACGCCTACCAAAATCGTCAAAAAGCTGATTGAGAAGCTGGATATTGCATCAGATGCCAGAATTCTGGATCCCTGCTGTGGAACTGGAAATTTTTTATTGCAGCTTCCAGCACATGTTCGTTTTGACCAGATTTATGGCAATGACACCGATACAATCAGTGTAAAAATCACCCGGTTGAACATGGTTTTGAAATATGACATTCTTTCTGTCAAAACTCTGTACAAGCATATAACCGAAACCGATTATCTTGCATCCGATTCAAAAACCTCTTATCAGTATATCATCGGCAATCCGCCATGGGGATATGAATTTTCCGAGTCGGAAAAGGAAAAGCTTCGCAAAAACTATCGGACTGCTTCCGGGAAAAATATAGAGTCTTATGATTTGTTTATTGAAAAAGCACTACGTAATTTGTCCATAAACGGACAACTCTCTTTTATTCTTCCAGAGGCAATACTTAATGTAAAGGCACATACACCGGTCCGTACTGCCATTATGGAAAGTAATTCCATCCGATATCTTAATTTTTTGGGAAATGCCTTTGATAAGGTTCAGTGTCCCTGCATTATATTGCAGCTCATTCACACCGGAAAGCCACTTTCGACAGTCGGAATGGAAATATCCGACTGTAGTCACTGTACAACCATTCTGACAAACCGTAAAATTTCAGCCGAATATTTCAGCTTTCATACAACGGATGCTGAATATCAGCTGCTTGAAAAAATTCGACATATTCCTAAAACAAAATTCCTTGCCGGAAATGCGGATTTTGCTTTAGGAATTGTAACCGGAAATAATAGAAAATATATATCTTCCCAACAAACAGAAGACAGTGAAATCATATTAAAGGGGACCGATATTTGCAAATATCATATTAATCCGACTCCAAACCATATTGCGTTTCATCCGGAGAATTTCCAACAGGTAGCACCTATAGAAATGTACCGTGCGCCAGAAAAGCTTTTGTATCGTTTTATCAGCAGCCAGCTTGTCTTTGCTTATGATGATAAACAAACACTTTCTTTGAATAGCTGCAACTTAGTCATTCCCAAGCTTGAAGGACTACATATAAAATATATTCTTGCCATTCTTAATTCCAGAGTTGCACAGTTTATTTACAAAATGGAGTTTCACTCCGTGAAGGTATTGCGTTCTCATATTGAAAATATTCCGATTCCGGATGTTGATGCTGATACACAAAATATTATCATTCAGACTGTAGAACCACTAATTAACGGACTGCCTCCTGCTGAAGCACAAATTACCTACGAACAACTTGACCAACTGATTTTTAAATTATTTAATCTTACCTCTAAAGAGCAGGATATCATTAAGCATGCAGTAGATGGAGAAAACAAATTTCTGTTCTGACAAACATAAAACCAGAGATATTCCTGGCTTCCCCTATTCAACAATAGGATTGCCAGGTCTGCTCTGGTTTTTTCTTATCTTCCTTTCTTCTTAACGACATTAAGGACATCTTTTTCAGAAACCAAAAATGGTCTTAGCTCCTCTTCTGTCATAAAAACCTGGCCTTCAAATACAGCTGCTCCCGCAATTCCTGTATTTTCATTCCTATGCTGGGATCCAAGCTTTCCTGTTCTTTGAAGTTCCTCACTTGTAAGTACCCAATAAATCAGCTCATCACGGCAAACACCAATCCAGATAAACACATCACAGCATGATGGCTTCAACTGCTGATAATGATACTTAAACCCATTTGCAATTGCTTCTGAATGCAAATACGCTCTGCTGGCAAGACTTCCACCCGCTTTTGTATCATTTGCCCTACACGCTTTAACTTCTACTCTTATTTCAGGAATCCACAGATCAAATTCTCCATCAAAATCAGGATAAACCGAAACCATATTCTCTTTTGTCGCTTTTACAAAAGCCGGAAACAATTTTAAAATATGCTGCTCACCCCAGGTTTCTCCGAATGTTCTTGGTGCCATCTCAAACAAATACAGATATTGGTTTCTTTTCATATAACTTTCATATATTTCCTGATACTGTTCATATGTAATTGCCTGAGCATTCATTAAATACATCAAAATTCTGCTTTCCGCACTAAATGGAAACACTGCGTTTTCCTGCCTAAAAGCTTCTAAAACTTCAGCATCTGCTCCCGCCTGTTGCAGTAGCTCTTTCAATTGTCTCCGTAATTCTTTCATTTGTATGCCTCGTCTTCACAAAGTCTTATCTCTTATTCCCCATACAGAACACAGCCACAACCCCCGGACCTGTATGTGATCCGATAACTGTTCCGATACAGTTGATCAGAATATTGTGGATTCCCATCTTCTTCTCTACCTGTCTTGCCACAAATTCCGCATCTTCTTTGCAGTCACCGTGTGTGATCATCACAATATCATTATCCCAACCTTCGGACTGCTTCACTGCCATATCCACGATGTGTGTCAATGCTTTCTTTCTGCCACGTTCTTTTCCAATAACCTTCAGTTCGCCATGATCGTCCATGTGGATGATTGGCTTGATCTGGATCATCGTTCCAACAATTGCAGAAGCCTTTGATACTCTTCCGCCTCTATGTAAATGGAATAAATCATCAATCGTAACGTTGTGCATGATATGAAGCTTGTTCTCCTCCACCCAGGCAGCCACTTCTTCCAGACTCTTTCCTGTACGCTTCATCTGAACAGCTTTGTACACAAGAAGCCCCTCTCCCATGCAGGCGCAGAGTGAATCAATTACGATCAGCTTCCGCTCCGGATACTCTTCCTGCAATTCTTCTGCTGCCATCCGGATACTGTTATAAGTTCCGCTAAGTCCGGATGAAAAGGCAATATATAAAATATCCTTTCCCTCTTTCAGATACGGTTTCAGTGCTTCTCTTGCCTGCTCCGGATTGATCTGAGAAGTAGTCGGCATCGACCCTGCCCTGACTTTTGCAAAAAATTCTTCCCCGGTAAGTCCAATCATATCCTCATAAGACTGTCCATCGATCAGATAAGTAAGAGGAATATACGGAACCCCAAGCTCCTCGGTCAGGTATTCCTTCGGTAAATCTACTGTACTGTCTGTCATGATCATATATTCACTCATAAGTGTGCCTCCTTCATCCCTTTAGGGATTTATATATTACTTATAATTATGTACAGTATACCCTCTTTTCCGCAAGATAGCAAAATCTTTTTCCCTTGCTAAAAAAATCTTAAGTTTCTTAATAACTTTTGTCATAATCCGGTATATTTTCCTTTTTTTGTGAAATGCTAAATCTATGCAGAATCCAGGCAGTAAAATATTTCCGGGATTCCAGATTTTCTTAACTTTAAATTATCTCTGAATGGAGGATTCAATATGGAAAAACATACTGTCAGTGCTTCCCTCACCGACAATACAAAATATATGAACCGGGCTCTTCCCGTAAAAAAAAGCTTTGATATTATCGAACGAACTCTGATCATCGGCGGACAAAATAGTGCCTTTTATTTTATTGATGGTTTCACCAAAGATGAAATCATGCTGAAACTTATAGACTCCTTCCTCAATATTTCCGCCGATGATATGCCAGAGGATGCAACTTCCTTTTCTACAAGCTGCATCCCCTATGTGGAAGTTGATATTCTCGGTGACTTTGACAGCATTTTCAAAAATCTTCTGTCCGGTGTCACCTGTCTTTTTATTGACGGCTATGAAGCCGCTATTGCCATCGACTGCCGTACTTACCCGTCCCGCAGCATCGAGGAACCCGATAAAGACAAATCCCTACGCGGTTCCCGTGATGGCTTTGTGGAAACAATCGTATTCAATACTGCCTTGATGCGCCGCCGGATCCGCGATCCGCATCTGATCATGGAAATGTATGAAGCCGGCACTTCCACACGCACCGACGTAGCTCTCTGCTATATGTCCGACCGTGTAGACCGCGAACTTCTGACCACGATCCAGAACAAACTGGAAGAAAGCAAATCCCAGGATTTGAAAATGAGTCAGCAATCCCTCGCTGAAGCTCTCTTTCAGCGCAAATGGTACAATCCATTTCCAAAATATAAATTTACCGAACGTCCAGACACAGCCTGCGCCTGCCTGATGGAAGGAAAAGTGATCATCCTTACTGATACCTCCCCATCTGCACTGATCCTGCCAACCTCCATCTTTGATATGATCGAAGAGGCAAATGATTACTACTTTCCGCCAATCACCGGAATCTACCTGAAAATATCCCGTGTACTGATCACACTGCTGACTGTCTTCATGGTTCCACTCTTTCTGCTCTTTATGCAGAACCCGGCATGGATACCGGAGATCTTCCGCTTCGTTCTGATCGAAGATACGGTCAACATCCCCCTGATCTTCCAAATCCTGATCCTTGAGCTTGCCATCGACGGACTCCGCCTCGCCGCCCTCAACACTCCGAGTATGCTCAGCACCCCTCTCAGCGTCATCGCCGGTATCGTCATGGGGGAATTCTCCGTCGAATCCGGCTGGTTCAACAGCGAGATCATGCTCTACATGGCATTCGTCTCCATCGCCAACTACACCCAGCCCAACTTCGAACTCGGCTACGCATTAAAATTCATGCGTCTCCTACTCCTTATCCTCACCGCCATCTTCAACCTCCCCGGATTCCTCACTGGCTGCCTCATCGTCATCCTCTGTATCACCTTCAACAAAACCCTCTCCGGCCGTAGTTACCTGAACGTAAAATTAAACTAATACCCTGTAGCTTGCAACAAAATTGCAGGCTACACCTACATAACCTTCACCTTTCCCCAACTCCCCCTTCCCACCACTACCTAAATCTCCTCAACCGGTTATCAGTCCAGCCTTGTAAAAAAACGCCTCTCTAATACAGTAAATCCGGCGACCGGGATCAAAAAAATAGTGTTCAATTCACTTATTGTGCAATGAAGATGAAACTCAAAAATTGTGGAAGCCTTTGCTGACACAATTTTCACTCTCAGAGGTTCATCGTAATGCCCTTGCACAATGGAATTGAACACTATTTTTTTAATCCCGGTCGCCAACACAACCTATATTTTAACGCCTCTTTTTTACAACCCTACTTCGTCGTACTTCCAAATCCCCCGTTTCTGACTGCTGTCGCATCGTCATCCACAGTAATTCCATACTCAACAAAAATCCCCTGCATAAAGCCTGTCCCTTTTCCAAGCTCTACCGTTTTATTCTCATTGGTATCATTCGTCAGTTTCGCAAAGATATGACCTTCATTATCAGAATAGAAATAATCGCTGTCAATAATTCCTACCGTATTATTCAGCTGCAGACGGAACTTGAATCCAAGTCCGCTTCTCGGGTAGCATTTGAGTACCCAGTTTTCTTCCATTTCCACACGGATCCCTGTCGGGATCTTGATCGTCTTTCCCGGCTCGATCACAAAATCATCCGGTGCATAGAAATCATATCCTGCACTTCCTGCCGTTGCACGCTTCGGCAGTTTGACTTCTTCATATAAAGCCTTGATCTGATCCTCTGTATACTGCTCACCAAAAGTATCCTTCCATCCTTCCATAAACTGTTCCAGACTTACTTTGTGAAATTTAGCAATTCTCTTCATGTAATACAATTTCTCCTTTTCCTAATGTCTCCGGTACGTTAATAACCATCTGGTTCGCGCTGCCTTTCCAGTGCAGATCCAGTTCTTTCTTCTCAACCTCGAATTCTCCGTCCACCAGAACGTCCAGATAATTTACAATATCCATATTCTTGATATCTTTCCATTCATAACCGGTGTAAAGCCAGATCGTCTTTGACGGAAATTTTTCTTTAATCTCTTTTGCCAGCATCATGACCTCATAGGCATTTGCCGAATGCAGCGGGTCGCCTCCACTGAATGTGATCCCACTGATATAATCCTTCTCCAGTTCTTCAAAAATCTCTGCCTTCGCCTTTTCATCGAAGAAAAGCCCACCATTCGGATCCCAGGTCACCGGATTGTGGCATTCCTTACAGCAATGGTCACATCCTGCGACCCAGAGGACAACCCGCAGACCATCCCCGTTGAGCATATCATCTTTTGTTATATTATGGTAACGCATTTACATACTTTTCCTTTCCGCAATTTCTGCCATCTTGGCATCATTGAGTCTGGTATCTCCCTTGACTCTCGAATAAGACAGATATCCGTTCATACGGTCAATCTTCGTCAGATTCTTGCTTCCACATACCGGACACACATCCATAGACAGCTCTTCATGACCACAGTCATCACAGTAGGCAAGTGACAGATTAATGCCCTCATAAAATCCCATATCCATTGCACGGCGTACCAGTGATTTGATAGCCTCTTTATTATAATTGATCGGGTATTTTACATACTGGATCTTTCCACCGTTACACAGATCCCAGAAACGGTTTTCCAGATCCTGCTTTTCGATCGGTGTAATATCCTCGGTTACATGACAGTGAAAACTGTTGCTCACATACGCCCTGTCCGATACATTTTCCACGATTCCATATTTCTTACGGAACTGCTGTACCTGCACACCACACAGATTCTCAGCCGGTGTTCCGTAAATCGCATACAGATAGCCGTCTTCTTTTTTAAATTCATTGACCTTCATGTTGATATATTCCATGGTCTTGATGGCAAATGCTCCATCCTCTACCAAGGACTTTTTATTATAAAGCTGCTGGAATTCATTGAGCGCCGTAATTCCAAAGGAAGCGGTTGCCGATTTCAGCACCGGTTTAATCTTGTCATGGATCTTCAGATGTCCGCCATAGAAACCACCCTCACAGTAGGCAAGCGGATTCGTAGAAGCACGCAGCTCTCCGAGGTATTCGTAAGTACGGATATGAAGCTTCCGAATCAGTTCCAGGTAATAATCCAGTACCTCAAAGAAATCCCGGTTCTCCTGTCTGGATTTGGCAAGGATCATCGGAAGATGGAGACTGACCGCACCGATGTTGAACCTTCCGACAAATACCGGCTCATCCTTTTCGTCCACCGGATTCATACCGCCTCTTTCATACCATGGAGATAAAAATGCACGGCATCCCATCGGACTGATGACCTTTCCGTAGCGCTTGTAAATACTCGGCACATAGCCTTTTCCGGTAAGGCTGAGCCAGTCCGGATACATAGTCTTTCTGGAGCACTCAATTCCGGCTTCAAAAAGATCTTCTCCCGGCTTTCCAGGTCCATGTAAATTTTCATCATAAAGGAACACGATTTTCGGGAAAAGTACCGGTTTTTTATGTCCCGGCTTTCCCTGTCCTCCTGCTCTTACTTCCAGCATCGTCTTTGTGACAAGCTTTCCATATTCGCTGATATCGGTTCCGCTGGTCATGGTAATAAATGGATAGTCTCCACGGCTTGAGGATACGGAGTTGAACTTATACTCCCATCCCTGGAATCCCTGCTCCATCTCTTTTTCCAGATCCTTCCAGGCAATCTCCTGTGCTACTTCTTCCGAAAGTCCAAGGCTTCTGTATTTGTTCAGATGATTTTCATGGGAACGCTTCGCATAAGGCTCCAGGATCTCATCTACGCTCGGCACGGTAAATCCTCCGTACTGCTGGCTTGCCGCACTCAGTACGATATCTCCGATCACATCAAATGCCGTATCCAGTGTCTTTGGCTCATTGTACCACAGATTTCCCATCTCAAATCCACCGGTCAGTACGCTTTTCACATCAAAGAGACAACAATTCATCGTATCTCTTCGGGCTGACATATCATGGATATAAATATATCCCTCCCGGATTGCCTGTAATTCTTCCACCGTCAGGAAAAATTTCTTATATAATTCTTTGTTCAGCTCATTGAAGATCAGGCTTCGCTTGGTCGATACCAGTGCACTGTCTGTATTACTGTTCTCTTTGTCCCCGATATACATGATCGACTGGCTTTTCTTATAAACCTCGTCAAGCATCTGCACAAAATCCTGCTTGTAATTCCGATAGTCCCGGTAACTTTTTGCCACGATCGGATTCACTTTCTCAAGCGCTCCCTCTACAATATTGTGCATTTCCGGAATCTGAATCTCATGCACTCCGAGTTCTTCTACCTTTTCTTCTACAAAATGACAGATAAAATCAATATCTTTCTGTGAAAATTTGATCAGTGCACGATATGCAGACTTATTGACTGCCACAACGACTTTTTGCACGTTAAATTCTTCTTTTGTCCCATCTTTTTTTACAACTTTCACATTGTTTAAGCTCATCTTCTTCTCCTTTCTGATAACTACAATATATTGTATTCTATTTAAAATGCATACTATATCTTGACCGTTTTCCTCTATTTTAGCACTATCACAGAGAGAGCGTCAATCTGTGAAAATAACCAATTTTCCGGCAGCCAGACAACCAAATCTTCTACAGGCATATTCCTGAAAATCCATTGACATTTTATACCGGACAGGCTTATCCTTCTGTATTCAGACAATAGCCTTTCATTTTGAAAATCCTCGAATAATTTTTCCAAAACCTTTGGAAATACAAAAAGAGATAAGCCGAAACTGTTTCCTTTTCTGCTTATCTCTTTAATTCATAATCTTGTATTTTTTAGTTTCCACACTCAATACTGATCTCATTGAACATCGTCAGGATTTCATCGATCGAGGTATCCTCTTTATCTTTTCCTGCCTTATCCATCACACAATGTCCCTGATGCATCATGATCAGACGATTACCGTATTCTACTGCATAGCGGAGATTGTGTGTGACCATAACCGTTGTCAGATTTTTTTCTTTTACAATCTTATCGGTCAGCTCCATGATCAGTTCTGCTGTCTTTGGATCCAGCGCAGCAGTATGCTCATCCAGGATCAAAAACTCGATTGGTGTCATCGTAGACATCAGCAGTGCCATCGCCTGGCGCTGTCCTCCGGAAAGTGATCCGACTTTGACATGAAGCTTATCTTCCAGTCCAAGACCAAGCTGGGCGAGCTGTTCTCTGTAATAATCAATACGTGCCTTATTCGTTCCCCGTCCAAGTCCGTAGAACCTTCCTTTATTGTCCGCAAGAGACATATTTTCCAAGATCGTCATGGACGGACAGGTTCCCATAGATGGATTCTGATACACGCGTCCGATCTTCTGGTTTCTCTTGTATTCTTTTACCCTTGTGATATCTTTTCCATCGATCAGGATCTGTCCGGATTCTACCGGAATACTTCCGCAGATGATATTCAGCATCGAAGTTTTACCGGAACCGTTACTTCCTACTACAGATACAAATTCGCCCTGATTGATCGTCAGATTGAAGTCCTCAAAAAGACACATCTCATTGACTGTACCCGGATTATAATATTTGTGGATATTTCTAAGCTCCAGCATTCTTCTTCACCTTCTTCTTTCTCTCCATACTAAGCACCAGAATTACCAGGAATAAAACGGCTGTGATCAGCTTCATATCCTGCGGTTCGAAGTTCTTCAGCGCGATTGCCACACAGGCCTTGTAAATGATAGAACCGATCAGTACAGCTGTCGTTGTTTTTACAAAACTGATTTTTTTGAAAATACTGGTTCCGATGATAACACTTGCAAGACCGATTACCATCGCCCCTGTACCACTGGAAATTTCAAATACACGTTCTTCCTGGCAGAAAATACATCCCGCAAGCGAACACAGCCCGTTTGCGATCGCAAGTCCCAGGATTTTCACATTTCCTTCATCCTTTGCCATTGCAGTTACCAGTTTATCGTTATCTCCGACTGCGCGGAGCAGGTATCCGGACTTGGTATTCAGGTAAAGGTCGAGAATGATTTTCACAATTAACGCAATGATCAGAATGATGAGCAATGTAGAGTAAGCGGAAAATCCTGACGGAAGCAGCTTATCCAGTGTATCATTTTTAAAGATTGTCTTCTGGGAAAACAACGGTACATTGGCTGTTCCTGCCACACGAAGGTTGATCGTCCAGAGCGCTGTCATCATAATGATACCTGAAAGCAGATCTCTTACCTTGCATTTGACATGGATCAGTCCGGTACAGATACCGGCTGCCACACCTGCTGCAAATGCAGCCGGAAGTGTCAGATACGGGTTCGCTCCTTTTGTGATCATAAGCGCCGTTACGGCAGCTCCTAATGGAAAGCTGCCATCTACGGTCAGATCTGGAAAATCCAGAATTTTGTATGTTATATAAATTCCCAATGCAAGGATTCCGTAAATCAGTCCCTGCTCCAAAATCGATACTGCAAAGCTCATTGCATTGCTCCTCACTTTTCTAATTCAAATTTAGTTTTCGCTGATAGAATCGTATGTCTCTACTGCGCTGTTTTTCAGATCGTCTTCCACTGTGATTCCAAGATTTTCTGCTACTTTTGTATTCAGGTAAAGTCCTGCTTCTGTGATCGTCTCAAATGGCATTTCAGATGCTTTCTTTTCTCCTTTGAGAACCTTTGCTGCCATCTTACCTGTCTGTTTGCCAAGTGCTACATAATCAAGGCCTTCTGCTGCCAGGCATCCAAGCTTCACCTGTTCGATCTCACTTCCGAATACCGGGATATTTGCTGCATTTGCCTTATCCAGAATGGTTGCAAGTGAGCTTACTACCGTGTTATCTGTCAGGTTGCTGATGCAGTCTACCTGTGACAGAAGATCGTCTGTTGCAAGTGCGATTTCTGATGTATTTGTAATTCCCTTTTCTACAAGTTCAAATCCATAGTCACCGACTTTTTCTTTGTATTCAGCAATTGCAGATACGCTGTTTGCCTCACTTGTTGTATAGAGGATACCAATCTTCTTTGCATCCGGAAGAAGTTCACGGATCATTTTCAGCTGTGCTTCAATCGGAAGTTTATCACTGGTTCCTGTGACTTCTCCAACCGGGTTTCCTTTATCATCTGCAAGCTCTGCTGCTTTCGGATCTGTAACTGCAGTATAGATAACCGAAATATCCGTATCCATCGCAGCATTGTATGCTGTCTGTGCACTTGGTGTTGCGATTCCGCAGATCAGATCTACTTTATCGGATACAAAGCTGCTTGCGATCTGTGATGCAGTTCCCATATCTGCTGCCGAGTTCTTGTATTCAACATTCAGATTCTTTCCTTCCTCGATACCTTCTTCTTTCAGTCCCTCTAAAAATCCTTCACGGCAGTTATCTAAAGATCCGTGCTCTGCAAACTGGGAAATACCGATTGTATAGCTCTTTTCTCCATCTGCTGTCTTGGAATCTGACTTGCTTCCACATCCTGCCATCATTGTTACTGCCATTGCCATTGTTAATAATACTGCGATTGTTCTCTTTTTCATAATTTTGTTCTCCTCTTCTTGATAAATAATTTTCTTTGTTAGCTTTCAAGAGAAGGTGTTTCTTGATTCCGCGCCGTACCACAACAGGAATACATATGTAACATCCTGCCGGAGACTTTTTATTTCATAGGAAGTTCCTTCGGAATTTCCTATGAAATAAAAAACGCCTCAATCCTTCTACGGATTGAGGCGACTAATATCTTCTACTAACGCGGTACCACTCAACTTTAACAGTTTCCTGTCCTCTTTTATGTACTAACATACATCCCTTATTGATAACGGGTTTGGTTCCCGACAAACCATACTCTCAATTATCTGATTTCAGGCTGCCCTCGAAAGTCCATTCAATTATCAACTCCATACAGCAATCCCACCGCCTGCTGCTCTCTGTGATATCGTTCGATAACCTACTCCTCTTTCTCAACGGTTTTACAATTTATGGTTAATATATTACCTCTTTATTCTCTATTTGTCAACCTGGTTTTTGGAATTTTTCAGATTTTTCTACTCCATTTCCACAGCTCCCTGAAAAATATCCTGATAACATACCCCGTAATTATCTAAAATCAGCGAAAAAATCTTACGGTTCTTTTCATATTCCATCCCCAGCTCAAGATAAGCCTTAAGATGCAATAATGCCCCCAGAAGATAGACTCTGTCGTCTTCTGTTTTATAAAATTCATACAAACGGTAAATACTGATTATGAGGAGTTCTTCTTTATCCACTCCAAGTCTTTCACATTCATTCACCGCAAGCTTTATCGCCTCAATATCTGTTCTGTACGATTCCCAATCCATTTCTCTCCCCCCTTTTTTTAATCATATCCTATCACGGCGTTTTTGTAAAGTTAACTTGCATATAATATCATTCTTTTTTCAAATTGAAATGCTACACTACTTTTATGAAGGAGAGATACAGCATGGAAAAGAATTTCGGTACACGCGTTCGGCAGGCACGTCACAAAGCCGGTCTTACACAGGCAGCACTAGCAGAAAAACTAAATCTTGATGAGACAACGATAAGCCGGATTGAAAATGGCAGCCAGGCAACATCCTTTGCAACCATGCTTAATTTTTCAGAAGCATTAGATGTCAAATTTGATTATCTGATCTGTGACTACCTGGATGATTCAATTCATTCAAAGGATCCGATCAATGCCGAGATCCTGGATATGATCACACCGCTTCCTGATAATTATAAACGATTGATCCGTGATAATATCCGACAGTTGTTAGAAAAGATTCCACCAGAGATGGGCGAAAAATAAATGTAGTCTATGCCACCACGGAGGAGAAAAAAATCCTATAGATTCAAGTTGAATCTATAGGATTTTTTCTCTTCCGGGGCGCTCTGGATTACCGGCTGTAACTGTTCTTCGCCCATTTGTATTGTGTTCGACAGAGAGGCGGTGTTACCCTCTGCGTTGTCCGGGTTCGTTCTGACCTGTACGGGCGGCACGCAGCACGTGAGAGGCGAGTACAGAGGTTGTGACGTTTCCTACTCCTCCCGGAACCGGTGTGATATGGGATACTTTTTCCCAGACATTTTCGTAGTCCACATCTCCACAGAGGGTTCCATCTTCCAGTACGTTGATTCCGACATCCGCTACCACCGCTCCTTCGGCGATCATATCGGCGGTGATATGGTTTGCCCGTCCGATCGCAGCTACTATTATCTCTGCTTCGCGACATCTGTCCGCCAGATCTTTTGTGCGTGAATGGCAGATAGTTACAGTTGCATTCTGTCCAAGCATCAGCATGGAAAGCGGTTTTCCAACAACCATGCTTCTTCCGATGACGGTCACTCTTTTCCCCTGGAGTTCAATTCCATAGTGATTCATAATGTGCATCACTGCCTCAGAAGTACAAGGCGCATAAGCAGTTCTGTCACCTTCGAATATTTTTGCAAGATTTACAGGACTCATTCCATCCATATCCTTTGCCGGGTCGATCATCTGTCTGATCTTCTCTACATCGAGCTGCTCCGGAAGCGGCTGGAACAAAAGGATCCCGTGAACCTCCGGATCTTTATTGATCTTACAGAAAGCATCCTCAAATTCTTCCTGTGAAATATCTTCTGGCAGTTCTGCAATGCGGCACTCGATTCCGATCATTTCCATTCTCTTTTTTGCTCCACGTTCGTAGGCAAGATCATTTTCTTTCGCCCCTACCCGAATGATCGTAAGGCATGGATTTACTCCCGCCGCATTCAACTCTTCTCTTTCTCTGATCAGCTTTTCTTTCATGGCTTTTGCCACTTCAGCCCCTCGCATCTGTATGCTCATGTCTTCCTCCTGTCTGTCTTATCTGTTATGGTCTGATACCCTTAAGTACAGCATCATAAGTTGTCTCTTTCAGTTCTTTGCCTGTCGCAATCAGTTGATCAGCCAGATAATTCAGTCTTTCAGCTTCTTCCTGATCCTTCATCATCTTTGTATTGATAAAAATATTAAGAGAAGCTCCTTCAAGGGCTGCCTGTGCAAAGAGGATTGCAACTCCTGCATCGCTGACAGCAAGCCTGCTTCCTTTTTCCCCCAGCACCCGGATCATCTCCATAGTATCTACAATTGTTTTCATGATACACAGTGGTGCTTCTGCCGCATTTTTAAGTGCGGCCTCCATAACTTTTTCCTTCTCTGCTTGTTCTTCCTCTGTCTCTTTTGGCATTCTGTAAGCCTTTGCCAGTGGTTCAAAAGCCTCGGCATCTTCATCTACCATCCGGACCAGATCCTGCTTCTTCTGCTCAAGTTTTTCTCTTATCTCTAGAATTTCTTCTTCAACATCCGCATATTTCTTTTTTCCGACAGTCAGATTTGTAACCATAAGTCCCAAAGCTGATGCGAACGCTCCGACTGCTGCCGATGCACCGCCACCTCCCGGAATCGGTGCTGACGATGAGAGCTGTTCCAAAAAATCAGTTGTTTTCTGCTCCAATAACATATTTTTCCTCCCGCTTATTTTTGCTTTCCTATTATAGCAAAGGATTTCTCTTCTGAAACATAGTACTTTCTGATATGCCTTTCAGGATATCGGTATATGAAATTCTATCTGAATCCTAATGAAAATCCGGTGTCCCCACCATATCATACGGGGTTGCCTGATAAACATAGTAATTCAGCCAGTTTGCATACATACAGTTACCATGTGCTCTCCATGTAAGAAGTGGCTTCTGTGTGCTGTCATTGTCTGGATAATAATTCTCCGGCATTTCAATCGGAAGTCCTTTGCTCAGATCCCGCTTATACTCCTGATCCAGTGTCACTCGGTCGTACTCCGGATGTCCCATCACAAAAATCTGTCTTCCATTCTGTGCCATGATAAGGTATGCTCCTGCCTTTTCCGACTCTGCCAGAATCATCAGTCTCTCATCTGCACGGATCTTCTCAATTGGCACATCTGTATGTCTCGAATGCGGTGCATAAAATACATCATCAAATCCACGTACCAGAGGAATCTTACGGTTCATAACCTTATGTTCAAAGATACCGAAAAGCTTTTTGTCCAGCTGTACTTTATTAATCCCATAATGATAATAAAGTGCTGCCTGTGCTCCCCAGCAGAGATGGATCGTTGAAGTAACATGCGTCTTTGTCCACTCCATGATCTCTACAAGTTCTTCCCAGTAATCCACCTCTTCAAAAGGCATCTGCTCTACCGGTGCTCCGGTTATGATAAATCCGTCAAATTTCTGATCTTTTACATTTTCAAAATTCTCATAAAACCGGTTCAGGTGATTCGCTGAAGTATTCTTTGAAACATGATTTTTCACTGCCAAAAACACAATGTCAACCTGCAGCGGTGTATTGGAAAGGGAGCGCAGAAGCTGAAGTTCTGTATCCTCTTTCAGTGGCATAAGATTCAGAAGTCCGATCTTGATCGGACGGATGTCCTGATGAACCGCACGGTTCTCATCCATTACAAATATATTTTCTTTTTCCAGTATTTCTTTTACCGGAAGGTCATTCTGTACACGAATTGGCATTTCTGCTTACTTCCTCTCTTTTTTATTTTCCCCGTTTTTTACCGCTGTATCATTTTCTTCCGGATTTTCTCTGACAAATCTTCCGCTATCATCCACATAACTCTTTTCCCCATACTCCGAAGTCTGAAGCGGAAGCTTTTTCTTCTCCAGCAAATGATTGATCAGCATTGTAATAATATAATAAACTACTGCAAATGTAGGCACGCCCATGATCATTCCTACAAATCCAAACAGACCGCCTCCGAGCAGGATTGAAAATACAACCCAGAATGCAGATAATCCGGTCGAATTGCCCAAAATCTTCGGTCCGATCACATTTCCATCAAGCTGCTGCAGCACAAGAATGAAGATCAGGAAATACAAGCCCTTGATCGGATCATTCAGCAAAATCAGAACGGCACTCGGAATAGCACCGATATACGGTCCGAAGAAAGGAATGACATTGGTCACACCAACGATTACACTGATCAAAAGTATGTACGGCATCTTCAGGAGCGTAAGTCCAAAGAAGCAAAGCACTCCGATAATCATAGAATCAATGATCTTTCCAATAATAAATCCACCGAAAATCTCATTGCTTTTCTTTGTCAGATGCAGGATCATATTGGCATGATCTGTACGGAACACTGCATAGACGATCTTTTTACTCTGTGCGGAAAATGTTTCCTTACTGAACAGAATATAGACTGATACAATAAGACCAATCAGAAAATTCAGGATCTCACTGACAAAATTGATGATCCCAACCGTCAGGTTTGACATCACTTCATTAACCTTGGTTAAAAGATCCTGTTTGATCCAGTTCTGTAATGCATCCGATCCCTTTTCTAACAGGTTACGTGCCATGACTCCGGCAGGACTGGTATCTTTCTGGATACTTATGATCTTCGTAACCATATCACTGATCTGTCCCGGCAGAGTCTGAACCATGTCACGGATACTTTTATAAAGTTCCGGAATCAGCATATTGCACAGTGCCAGGATCAAAGCAAGCAGCATAACCAGCGCTGCAAAAACACCGACACTACGCGAAACCTTCTTTGCCTTTTCCTGAGACATTTTCTTTTTTAATTGTGGAATCAGCCACCGGTCAATCTGCTTTACGATCGGATTCAGCAAATATGCGATCACCATTCCGTATAGGATCGGCTTTAACACATCAATTACTTTACTGACACCTACTGATATATCATCTATTCGGAGTAACAGAAAATAAAAGATCACACAAGCCGCAATAACAAGGAAAAAGGTAATCCCCTTCCTGAAATGCAGCAAAATCTTTGACGGCCCTCTGTTACCAAATTCCGGACGCTTTTCATAATACGCTGCCGATTTCTTCTTTTCCGGCTTCCCCGAAACCCCTTTCTCTACATTGTCTTTTTTTTCCATTTAATTTCCCTGTCTTTCTTCAAAAGTCCGATTTTTATTATACCTTCTTTCTAACACCCCCGTCAACCTCCCCAACCATCCTTTTCGCACCTTTTCTCTCATTCCTTGCACACAAACAAACAGGTGCAGGAGAAACTCTCCCACACCCATCACTTTCATCTACGCACATCCACAACTGAAAGTTGCACATTCCGTCTCATCACAGCTGCATGCCTTGCTGCCCTCCACACTGATCTTTCCTGCATGGCACTGGCATTCCTTATTGTACTGGCACTCCGTGGCCTTGCAGTCGATCTTGCTTGTCGGACCCGCCTCACCAGTCACATTACTGTAGGTGCCGCTTTTTCTTTCTTCAAAGCTGTCACAGCTTGTCTCTGCAGCTTTCCGTGCAGATTTTCCTCCCACCGTAATTGCGTTCAGATCACAATAAAAATCTTTGTTGTGCATACATGTCTGTACTGTACATTTTAATTCAGGCATAATGTTACCTCCTTTTTGAAAATCAGTATCATTATGCCCGAAAGTTTTATTTCTTATTCAGATTTTATTTAAAACTCTATTTATCGTCTTCTTTTTTTACTTCCCTTGCTGTTTTGGCCTGGATCTCCATCTTGATTGCTGCAAGGAAGTCCGTCAGTGACTTCTGTCCTTCATCCCCTTCAAAACGGCTTCTTACAGATACCAGTCCGTCCTCTTCTTCTTTTGCTCCGACAACCAGCATATACGGGATCTTCTTCATCTGTGCTTCACGTATCTTGTATCCGATCTTCTCTGCACGTGTATCAATTTCTGCACGAACACCTGAATTGTTCAGTTCATCCAGAACCTTCTGTGCATAATCCATATATTTGTCTGAAATCGGAAGCACCTTAACCTGTACCGGTGCAAGCCATGTCGGGAATGCCCCTGCAAAATGCTCGATCAGGATACCGATAAATCTTTCGATCGATCCGAAGATTACACGGTGAATCATGATCGGACGATGTTTCTCACCATCTGCTCCTGTGTATTCAAGGTTAAATCTGAGCGGAAGCTGGAAATCAAGCTGGATGGTTCCACACTGCCATGTTCTTCCGATAGAATCTTCCAGATGGAAGTCGATCTTCGGTCCGTAGAACGCTCCATCTCCTTCATTTACTACATATGGAAGTCCCAGATCGTCCAATGCGCCACGAAGGGCTTCAGTAGCCATATCCCAATCTTCATCACTTCCCATGCTGTCCTCCGGTCTTGTAGAAAGCTCCACATGGTATTTAAATCCAAACAGGCTGTAAACTTCATTGATCAGTTTTACAACGCCTTTGATCTCATCACGTACCTGCTCTGGTGTCATGAAGATATGTGCATCATCCTGTGTAAAGCATCTTACACGCATCAGTCCATGAAGCTGTCCTGATTTTTCATGACGGTGAACCAGTCCGAGTTCTCCCATACGAAGCGGAAGGTCACGGTATGAACGTGGTTCAGATTCATATACAAGAATTCCTCCCGGGCAGTTCATTGGTTTGATAGCGAAATCTTCATCATCGATCACAGTTGTATACATATTGTCTTTGTAGTGATCCCAATGTCCTGATGTTTCCCAGAGATGGCGGCTCAACATAATCGGTGTTGAAATTTCAACATAGCCGGCTTTTTTGTGGATCTCTCTCCAGTAATCAAGCAGCTGGTTCTTCAGTTCCATTCCTTTTGGAAGGAAGAATGGAAATCCCGGTCCTTCTTCTCTCATCATGAAAAGTCCAAGTTCTTTTCCAAGTTTTCTATGGTCACGCTTCTTTGCTTCTTCCATCATATGCAGATATTCTTCAAGCTCTGCTTTCTTCGGATAGGAAGTACCATAAACTCTCTGAAGCATCTTATTCTTTTCACTTCCGCGCCAGTAAGCTCCTGCAAGGCTTGTAAGTTTGAATGCTTTTACCGGTTTTGTGCTCATCAGGTGAGGTCCTGCACAAAGATCTGTAAATTCTCCCTGTGAATAGAAGCTGATTACGGAATCTTCCGGAAGGTCTTCGATCAGTTCCACTTTATATGGTTCATCTTTTTCTTTAAAATATGCGATTGCTTCCGCTCTTGGCATTGTATACTGTTTAATTGGAAGATCTTCTTTAACGATTTTCTTCATCTCAGCTTCGATCTTTTCCAGGTCTTCTGCTACAAGCGGAGTCTCACGGTCAATATCATAATAGAATCCGTCTTCAATTGAAGGTCCGATCGCAAGTTTTGTATCCGGATACAGTCTCTTGATTGCCTGTGCCATAATGTGAGATGTTGTGTGACGGAATGCACCTTTTCCTTTTTCATCATTGAATGTAAGAATGTTCAGCTCACAGTCTTTGTCGATCACAGTTCTTAAATCAACAACTTCTCCGTCAACTTCTCCTGCTGTTGCAACCCTTGCAAGTCCTTCACTGATATCTTTTGCAATATCAATTACAGACATGCTCTGTGCATATTCTTTGCTTGATCCGTCTTTTAATGTGATTTTCATAGTCTTTTTGTTCCTCTCTTTATTTTATAATTTCTGATTATACAACATTTTTCTGTGCAAGCTCCGGATCCGGATGTTCTCCTGACCATCCTGCCTGTGGCATAGTTGCCAGTCTCGATACATCCTCTTCGCTGATCTCAAAATGGAACAGATCCATATTCTGTTTCATCCGCTCCATCGAAGATGATTTTGGAAGCGGAATGATATCATTCTGAAGCAGGAATCTCAGACACAGCTGCGCCGGTGAAACCTGATACTTTCCGGCAAGTTCAAGGATCAGTCCATCTTCCAGAATCCGCCGTCTTCCGATCGGGCTCCATGCCTGCATCTGAATACCATGCTCTTTACAATACTGCACAGCAGCCTGCTGCATATAACCCGGATGCAGTTCCAGCTGGTTGACAACTGGTTTTACTGTTCCATTCTCCAGAATGTTCTTAATATGGTGCGGAAGAAAATTGCTGAGTCCAAGTCCCCGGATTTTTCCTTCTTTCTGAAGTTCTTCCATCGCCCTCCAGGTCTCAAGATCCAGTTCTTTCCAGTTCTCACAGTCAGCCGACGGTCTTGGCCAGTGGATCAGATAGATGTCCAGATAATCGGTACCAAGTCTTTTCAGACTCTTTTCTAATGCATCCTTTGTCTGCTGATATCCCATTTCATCTTTCCACATCTTGGATACAAGGAAAAAATCCTCTCTTGGAAGATTGCTTTCACGGATCGCCTGCCCTAAAAAATCTTCGGTCTGATAAAAGGATGCAGTATCAAAATAGCGATATCCCGCTTCTATGGCAGTCTTTAAAACCTCTACGTTATTCCCTTCTGCTGCTTTGTAAGTTCCAAAACCAACGCATGGGATTTTCATATCATTGTTCAGCTTGAAACAATCGTAAATACTTTCCATTAGATCATCCTTTCTGTAAAAGCTACTGTCTGTAATTCAAGACCGCATATTGCACAAAAGAATTTCATCCAATTCCATTGCGCAAGGGCATTCCGATGAACCTCTTAGAACGAAAATCGTGTTCAGCAATGGCTTCCACGATTTTTGAGTTTCATCTCCATTGCGCAAAAAGTGAATTGGCTGAATTTCTTTTGTGCAATATGCTCCTTCAAATTTTCTAGTACATCTTTTCCAGACAACTTAACTTTTAAAATAAAAAACCTCTGCAACAGATTATCTGCTGCAGAGGACGAGTCACTTTGTATACCCGCGGTTCCACCCCGCTTGTCCTGATTTCCAGGACCTCTTTGTGGATGATAACGGTATCCAGCCGGACTGTTTTACAGCCGCTCGGAGGTGGTCTTCAAACGCTTCTGTAATAAGAGGCTCTCAGCCTAAGACCTCTCTCTCTGGGATTTTTCTGCGTTCTACTCTTCTCTTCATCGCATTTGCTAACATTATACCATGGGATTTTCATTTGTCAACACGTTCAAAAAAATGTATTGAAAATTTCTATCAGAACTTATTTGTTCTTACCACAGCATTTTTTATATTTTTTACCGCTTCCGCACGGACATGGATCGTTTGGATAAACTTTCTTTTCTACGTGGATTGTACGTGCGTTTTTCTGTTCTTTGTAAAGGACTTTTTTCTTTTCTTCTGTAAAAATCTTATCCCACTGTGGCAGTTCATACAGCCAGTCAGCTTTTGCATCTACCATGTTCTTGTAAAGCAGTTCTTTATCAAAAGCAAGACTTACCTCAGTGTCCTCATCCATTGTTTCAATTGGATTAGCCACTTTCAGGCTGTCATTGATTCCATCAAGGAATCCTGTCATTGTAAATACATTAATGCCATATTTTTCAGCAAGTTCCTTTACAGTTCCTTTTACTTCTTCGTCCGGATTCTCAAGCAGCTTTTCATAGATCTCTTTTTCAGTCTGGAAATAGGTTCCCCAGAACTTCTGCAGAGAAGCTTTATCCATCTCTTTCGAGTAAGCGGTATCTCTCCACTGTTCTAATAATGTACTCATACTGTAAATTCTCCTTTTTGTTCTTTATCACTTCATATATCATACAGCATTTTTCGACTGTTTGCAAAACATTTTCTTGTAGAAATTGTTTTTTATCTATATAATAGAGATAAAGTACAGTACGAAGGTGGTTGTTATGAAAAAAATCAAGCGTTTTGCGGCTCTTATCTGTGCAATTCTTCTGTTCCTGATGTACGTCAGCACTCTGGTATTTGCATTTATCGACAAATCCAGATCATTAGGACTTCTGAAAGCATCTGTTGCCTGCACGATTCTTGTGCCGGTTATGAGTTACGCCTACATCCTGGTTTATCGTCTGATCCACAGGAATGATGACGACTTTCACAGTGAATATTAACATCTCATACATAAAGCTCTGCCATCATCCAGGCAGGGCTTTTCTCTTCGCCGAATCTGCCACCGAATCGTTTTTTCTCCTGTTCTCTGATCTTCTGTCTCTTATTTAAATATTCTTCCATGGAAATGACTTCCTGTGTGCTGATATTCTTCTCTTTCTGCATATCTTGTTACCTCCTGTCTACAGTTTTTTCGTCTGTCTGCCTTCTGGTATAAGCCTCATCCGGCATTTCCCCGACATCTTTAATATATGTTCTTATTTTCTGATTTATGACTTTTTCTTTTTTATGATGAATGTTTTATTTTAAGAGTATAGCCGTGTTCTGTGACCTTACTATGGAGATTCTCTAAAAAAATCATAAGTTGTTTCTTAAGAAAATATGATTGACAACACCACGTCAATTCACTAAACTAGACATAGTGAGTAGTAAGAAAGGAAGAACATCATGAACAATTTGCAGATACCGGAGAATTACCATTCTCCACTTACGATCCGCGAGACTGAAGTGGCAATCAAAGAAGTAAAAGACCACTTTGAACGCGCACTTGCCAAATCTCTGCATCTGACGCGTGTATCCGCTCCTCTTTTCGTCCGCCCGGAATCCGGACTGAACGATAACCTGAACGGAGTAGAACGCCCGGTTGCATTTGGCATCAAAGAACAGGAAGACCGCGAAGTTGAGATCGTCCACTCTCTTGCAAAATGGAAACGTTACGCCTTAAAGCGCTACGGCTTTCATTCAGGAGAAGGACTTTATACTGATATGAGCGCTATCCGCCGAGATGAAGATACTGACAACATCCATTCCATCTATGTTGACCAGTGGGACTGGGAAAAAGTAATTTCCAAAGAAGAACGCAACATGGAGACACTGGAATACACTGTAGGAAAAGTATACAGTGCACTTAAAGAAACCGAAGCCTACATGGCACGCCGTTACAATTATATTGAAGAATTCCTTCCGGATGAAATCAGCTTCATCACATCCCAGGAACTGGAAACCATGTATCCGGACAAGACACCAAAGGAACGTGAATACCACTTTGCCAAAGCCAAAGGTGCCGTATTCATCAAACAGATCGGTAAGACCCTTGCCTCCGGACAGCGTCATGACGGACGTGCACCGGACTACGATGACTGGGAACTGAACGGTGATATCATCGTCTACTATCCGGTACTCGATATCGCACTGGAGCTTTCTTCCATGGGTATCCGTGTCGATGAAGATGCACTCCGCCGTCAGTTAAAGGAAGCCGGCTGCGAAGAACGCGCCGAGATGGATTTCCAGAAAGCATTACTGAACGGAAAACTTCCGTACACAGTCGGAGGCGGAATCGGACAGTCCCGAATCTGTATGTTCTATCTCCGCAAAGCCCACATCGGAGAAGTCCAGTCCTCCATCTGGCCGGACGACGTCCTCGAAGAAGCCGCATCCCGCGGAGTGTACTTACTGTAATACATAACCAACCATTATCACAATTTGATAATTTACCATAAAAATGAGGCAGGACTTAAAAAAGCCCTGCCCCTTTTTTTATATTCCTATTTATTTCTGAAGATGATATCATGTCTTCCCGGTCCATTAGAAACCATTGTGATCGGATATCCGATTTCTTTTTCGATAAACTCAATGTAGTTTCTGCAGTTCTCCGGAAGATCTTCGTATTTCTTGATTCCTCTGATGTCGCATTTCCATCCCGGAAGTGTCTTGAATACTGGTTTTGCTTTCTCAAGAAGATGTGTTGTCGGGAATTCTGTTGTAACTTCTCCGTCAATCTCGTATCCTACACATACCGGAATTTCATCCAGGTATCCAAGTACATCAACAACAGTAAATGCTACATCTGTAGCTCCCTGCATACGGCATCCATATTTGGATGCTACACAGTCAAACCATCCCATACGTCTCGGGCGACCGGTTGTTGCGCCGAATTCCCCGCCGTCTCCACCGCGTCTTCTAAGTTCATCTGCTTCTTCGCCAAAAATCTCACTTACAAAGGCACCTGCTCCTACTGCACTTGAGTATGCTTTACATACTGTAACGATCTGTTTGATCTCATACGGCGGGATTCCAGCACCGATCGCACCATAAGCTGCCAGTGTAGAAGAAGAAGTTACCATTGGGTAAATTCCATGATCCGGATCCTTTAATGTTCCAAGCTGTCCTTCAAGAAGGATTTCTTTTCCTTCCTTGAGGGCTTCGTCAAGATACAGAGAAACGTTACATACATACGGTGCTACCATTTCTTTGTATTCCATCAGTTCGTTATATAAATCATCAGGATTGATTAACGGTTTGTGATAAAGGTGTTCCAGCATAACATTCTTCTGCTCTGCTACACGGTTTACCTTTTCTCTAAGTTCAGCTTCGTCTTCAAAAAGCTCGCTGATCTGGAAACCGATCTTTGCATACTTGTCTGAATAGAACGGTGCAATACCAGACTTTGTAGATCCGAACGACTTTCCGCCCAGTCTCTCTTCCTCATATGCATCAAAATTCTTGTGATAAGACATCACCATCTGTGCACGGTCTGACACCAGAATCTTCGGCATCGGAACATCTCTGTCAATGATTGACTGGATTTCCTTGAAAAGAACCGGGATATCTACAGCGACACCATTGCCGATGATACTGGTTGTATGTCCGTAGAAAACTCCTGACGGTAATGTATGAAGAGCGAATTTGCCGTAATCATTGATAATTGTATGTCCGGCATTTGCTCCACCCTGGAAACGAATGATAATATCTGCTTTTTCGGCAAGCATATCTGTGATCTTACCTTTTCCTTCGTCTCCCCAGTTCGCACCTACTACTGCTTTAACCATAATAAATCCTCCTGCGTGTTCTTGGCTATCTGTGAAATATCTCCACAGTGTCATCCCTCTTTTCATCGGGATAACTCCTACTTATAAATATAATCAATGTCCCTTATAAAGACACCGATTGAATTATACTACATTTCAAATAAAAAGTACACTCTTATTTTCAGCTACTTCCCGAAAATTCCGCATTTTTCTTGATTTTACTGCTCTCTGAGTGTTTTCCTACATCAGCGGTGCCACAATTCTTAAAACCTGACCATATATTTTCACAAAAGTGCTCCGGTTTCTGACCTCCGTCATCGTCACCTTCTGGCATTTTGCAAGGGTCTCCTGGAAATCTTTTTCAATATCACGCACCACCGGATTGCGGTAAATGAAAACACCGCATTCAAAATGCAGATAAAGACTACGGTAATCCAGATTGATACTGCCTACTGTCGCCGTATCATCGTCTGAAGTAAATACTTTCGCATGGACAAATCCAGGCGTATATTCATAGATCTCTACCCCGCCTGCGATCAGTTCCTCATAATAAGTCTTCGCAAGATAAAATGCATACGGCTTATCCGGAATATGTGGCATAATAATCTGCACTTCTATTCCACCTTTTGCAGCTCTTGTCAGCGCATCAATCATCTCATTGTCCAGGATCAGATACGGTGTCATAATATGCACATACTTCTTGGCATGATTCAGGATGTGGAAATACACTTCTTCTCCTACATTCTCATGGTCAAACGGACTGTCTCCATATGGGATGATGTAACCGTCTTTGCGGCTGAACCCCGGCTGCTTTTCTGTCAGATACTTTGCATAATCCTCCGGCTGTCTCTCCGTAATATTCCACATCTGCAGGAACATCATGGTAAAACTCTGCACGGCATCGCCTTCGATTTTGATCGCTGTATCTTTCCAGTGTCCGAACCGGACTTTCTTGTTGATATATTCATCTGCCAGATTGACACCTCCGGTAAATGCAACCTTTCCGTCAACCACACAGATTTTCCGGTGATCCCGGTTATTCTGGCTGGTAGAAAGGATGGGTACGATCGGTCCAAATTCCTTGCACTGGATTCCATATTCCCTGAGCTGCTTCGGATACTCATACGGCAAAAGGCTGATACTGCAGGTTCCGTCATACATCAGGCGTACTTCCACGCCCTCTTTCACCTTTTTACGCAGGACCTCCAGGACAGTGTCCCACACATATCCTTCTCCGATAATAAAATATTCCATGAAAATAAATTTTTCTGCCTTATTCAATTCCTCGATCAGAATCGGAAATTTGTCATCTCCCAGTGGAAAATACTGTGCCTGTGAGTTCCCATAAGTCGGAAATCCCACCTGGTTATAAAGAAAATGTGACAGATTGGCATTCGCAACCCTTCCACCTTTCATCGCATGGACGACATATTCATTCTGCTGCATATAAGGTTCAGTCTCCACTCGAAGCTTCTCCAGTCTGGCACCCAGATATTTGGTTCCGATCCCTGCTTTTGTAAACAGATAAAATCCAACTCCAACCACCGGGACAAGGAACACAAACAGGATCCACGTCATCTTAAACGCCGGATTCCCTTTTTCATTAAAAATATAAATCGCTGTAATAAAGGAGAGAAGGGACATCACTCCGTTCATATAGGTACTGTAATTTCCCAGATATGTAAAAGTGAGGACCATAATACCAATCTGAAGAAGGATTAGTAAAAGAATAATTGCAGTATGGCTGTACACTGCACCAAATAATTTGTTCTTGGCACGTTCTTTGACTGTCTTACTGGTATCATGGTATTTTGTAATTTCTCTCATGCGCGGTCTTCCTCTCTTTAGATACTATTGTATATCGTAACACAATTTTTATTCTTTCACAACATTCCAGCTGCTTATAATCGTACAACACTTCCTTATTTTTGTTGTTTTTCTGGTTCTTTTATAAATATTTTACTTTCCCTTTTCAAATAAAAGTATTACAATAAAATTATTCATGTATACTATATTTCATGACGAACTATCTCATCTGCCATATCTGACAGGACGAGATCAAGAAAGGAGCAGCAACATGGCTAAAAATTTTGGTAAAATCCTGCTCGGACTGACTGCCGCAGGCGCAGCTGGTGCCGGTGCATATTACTGGTTAAAGAACCGACATAATGAAGAACCGGAAGACGAGTTCGATGACTCTTTTGAAGAGGATGATTTTGAACTGGATGATGATCTTGGCGAAGTGCCTGAGCGTGGTTACACAACTCTTACTCCATCTTCTGCAAAGGAAGAAACCTCTGAAGAGTCTGAAGAAAAAACTGACGATGCAGAAGCCGGACCAGAAGCCGCTTCCCAGACACCGGAAACTGATTCCGAAGAATCCGATCCGGCTTCAGAAGAAGTTTAAGAAAGAACTTTTCTTACAGCCTATCATTTTCTGCATAAAACCAAAACCCGGAAGAATTTTTCATTCTTACCGGGTTTTTCATTGCCATTTCTTTTCAAAAACTGTCGACTAACACATTATTTGCAATTAAATTCTGAGCAAGACTGCTTTCTTTATTTTGGCAGCTTGAATGAACTCTTCAGCGAAACGATTCTGTTAAATACCAGATGTTCTTTAGACGAATCATGAGAATCCACGCAGAAATATCCCTGACGTACAAACTGGAAGCTTTCATATGCTTTTGCATCTGCAAAGTTTGATTCTACAAAGATTTCTTTCTCTGTAAGAGAATTCGGATTCAGGTTCAGGGAACCGTCTTCTTTATTGTAGACACCCTTTTCTTCGTCGATCAGATTCTCATACAGTCTTACGGTTGCCGGAAGTGCTGTACTTGCCTCTACCCAGTGGATCGTTCCTTTTACTTTTCTTCCTGTGAATCCGGAACCGCTCTTTGTCTCCGGATCATAAGTACAATGTACAACAGTTACTTTACCATCTTCATCCTTTTCAAATCCTGTACAAGTTACAAAGTAAGCATTCATCAGACGTACTTCGTTGCCTGGGAACAGACGGAAATATTTCTTCGGAGGCTCTTCCATAAAGTCTTCTCTCTCAATATAAAGCTCTCTTCCAAATGGAAGCTGACGGCTTCCAAGTTCTTCATTCTCAAGATTATTCGGTGCATCCAGATATTCAATCTGTCCTTCTGGATAATTGTCGATCACAAGCTTGATCGGATCAAGAACTGCCATCATACGTGCTCTCTTAAGCTTCAGATCCTCGCGGATACAGTACTCGAGCATTGCATAATCTACAGAGCTCTGTGCTTTGGAAACTCCACACAGGTCAACGAACATCTTGATAGATTCCGGTGTGAATCCACGGCGACGAAGTGCTGCGATGGAAACCAGTCTCGGATCATCCCAGCCGTCCACAATCTTATCTTCTACAAGTTTCTTGATATAACGCTTTCCTGTAACTACGTTCGTCAGATATAATTTTGCAAATTCGATCTGACGCGGTGGATTTGCAAATTCACATTCTCTTACTACCCAGTCATAAAGCGGTCTGTGATCTTCAAATTCCAGTGTACAGATAGAATGAGTGATTCCTTCGATCGCATCCTCGATCGGATGTGCAAAGTCATACATCGGGTAGATGCACCACTTATCACCGGTATTATGATGTGTCATACGGGCTACACGGTAGAGGATCGGATCTCTCATATTGATATTCGGTGATGCCATATCTATCTTCGCACGGAGAACCTTCTCTCCGTCTGCATACTTGCCTGCACGCATATTTTCAAAAAGCTCAAGGTTTTCTTCCACACTTCTGTCACGGTACGGGCTGTCCTTTCCCGGCTCTGTCAGAGTTCCTCTGTACTCACGGATCTGATCCGCTGTCAGGTCACAGACATAAGCTTTCCCTTTCTTGATCAGTTTGATCGCATACTCATACATCTGATCAAAATAATCAGATGCAAAATAGAGATGATCTCCCCAGTCAGCACCCAGCCACTTGATATCTGCTTTGATAGACTCAACGAACTCAGTCTTTTCCTTTGTCGGGTTGGTATCGTCAAAACGCATATGGAATGTTCCGTTATATTTCTGTGCAAGTCCGTAGTTTAAAAGGATAGACTTTGCATGTCCGATGTGAAGGTATCCATTCGGTTCCGGTGGAAAACGGGTACATACATGATCGTATACGCCTTCTGCAAGATCTTTTTCAATTTCCTGTTCTATAAAATTCTTTGATACAGCTTCTTCTGCCATTGAAGTTCCTCCTCGCATCTCTCTATTACTTCATAATCTGCCATTATATGGCAGTCTTTTTCTTGTCATGCATCTCAATCATTGTCCTGTGGACAGTTTTGATTCATGTCCTTTAGTTTATCACACTTTCCACACACGGACAAGTGAAAAAAAAGCAGACATTGTACCTTCCAACCGGAAATACAACTCTGCTTCTTAAATATATAAGCTGCCTAGCGGAATCGAACCGCCGACCTCCGCCTTACCAAGGCGACGCTCTACCGACTGAGCCAAGGCAGCCTGCGCATTTTCGCGACTCATTTAATATAGCATATCACTGCTTTGCTTGTCAACAATTTTAAAACTATATTTTTACTTTTTTTCAGACCGGCGCATTTCTTCCAGAAGCTGGCGTGCTTTCGCTTTGATCCGCTGCAGGGCATTGTCGATCGTCTTCGGACTTTTGTCCATAAATTCTGCAATATTCAGATATTCCATTCCCTGCAAATGAAGATACAGCACCTTTCGCTCCAGCTTACTTAATTTTTCTTTCAGTTCCTCTTCAAATGCATTCGTATACTCTTCTCCAAGAATCATCAGCTCCGGATTACTCTCTTTCCCTGCTTCGATCGTATCTACTATGGAAAGCCCGTTCTCCTCCGGATTGTCACTGGCAGATGCGTAAATCGACACATAGGAATTGAGCGGCAGATGTTTTTTCCGCTGTGAAGCCTTAATCGCCGTATACATCTGGCGTGACACACAAAGTCCGGCAAAACTTGAAAAGCTTGCACCTTCTTTCGGATCATAATCCTGCACCGCTTTAAAAAGACCGATCATCCCCTCCTGGATCAGATCGTCATTTTCTCCGCCCCACAGATACATGGCACGCGCTTGTTTGCGTACCATGTCTTTGTATTTTTCCATCAGATAATCCGTGATCTCGGTCTTACCTTCCCGAAGCAGTTCAATCAGCTGCTCATCCGTCATTTTCCCCAGATCCATTTTCATTCTCCGATTTTCCTAACTCATGCGCTGACGCACGATCTCATAGGCAAGGACACCTGCTGCCACAGACGCATTCAGGGAGTCAATATCTCCCTTCATCGGAATGGCTGCCGTCATATCACAGGTTTCTTTTACCAGACGTCCAACACCTTCGCCTTCGTTTCCGATCACCAGACCAATCGGTCCTTTCAGATTCACGCGGTACATCACATCCCCATCCATATCTGCACAGACGAACCAGAGTCCCTTTTCTTTCAGTTCTTCCATGGTTTTCACCAGATTGGTGACTTTTGCTACCGGTGTGTAATTCAGCGCACCTGCTGATGTCTTTGCAACGGTTGCAGTAAGACCTGCTGCGCGGTGCTTCGGAATGATCACACCATGCGCACCTGCAAGATTGGCAGTACGGATGATTGCGCCGAGATTATGTGGATCCTCAATATTGTCCAGAAGGATCAGGAAAGGATCTTCCCCTTTCTGTTTTGCAAGCTCCAGCATATCTTCCACCTGCGCATACTCGTAAGCCGCTGCCTGTGCAATGACCCCCTGATGTCTTCCGGTCTCTGAAATCTGGTTCAGACGTTCTTTGGTTACAAAATTCAGGATCGTATCATGCTTTTTTGCTTCTCTTACGATACTTCTGATCGGTCCGTCCTGACATCCGTCAAGAATATATACTTTGTCAATCGGTTTCCCGGAGCGAAATGCTTCCATTACTGCATTTCTTCCCTCGATCTGCTGACTGTTCATCTTTTTTTCTTCCATTCTATTTCTCCTGCTTCTTTTCTTCTTCGCATTCGCTTAAGTGATCCAGACCGATCTTGATCAGATCTGCCATTCTTTTCCATTCTCTTTTCAGGTAAAGCCATCCCATCAACGCTTCAAATCCGGTTGCACGTCGGTAATCGGTCAGTGACTGGTTCTTTGCCGGCGATACTGATTTAGCATTTCGGCCTCTTCTGTAAACAGCATGCTCTTCTTCAGTAAGCAATGGCTGAAGGACACGCATCATCTCTGACTGGGCAGACGCCTGCACCATACTGCTTGTCTCCTGATGTAATTTTTTTACCTGTTTATTTCCTTCGCTGATCACCTTTGTCTTGATGATCAGATCATAAATGCTGTCCCCTATATAAGCCAGGGTAAGAGGTGAATAGCCTTCCGGCTCCACCTCTTTCATCTCAAGCACTTCTTTTATATAGTCAGCAATTTCAAATTCTACGCTTTTTTCCATTGTACTCCTTCTCTGGTATCCTTCAGGATAATTCCCTTTTCCAGAAGCTCGTCACGGATCGCATCGGCTCTTGCAAAATCTTTTGCTTTTCTTGCCGCCTGACGCTCTTCGATCAATTTCTCAATATCTGCATCCAGAAGTTCTTCCTTCTTATCCAGGATCAGTCCCAGAACATCACCGAGTTTTACGATTCTGTCCAGTAATCCCCGGAGATATTCCTTTGAGCTTTCTGCTGTCGCAGTGGTATTTGCATATTTTACAAGTTCAAAGATTGCTGCGATTGCGTCTGCTGTATTGAAATCATCATCCATTGCTTTTTCAAATTCTTCTACATATGCATCAGTTTTTGAAAATGCTTCTTTTTCTTCGGCACTCATCTCTTCTGCTGCCACTGAAGCGATAAGATGTTTCAGATTATCGGTTGCATTGAGAATTCTCTCCAGACCGTTCTTGGATGCTTCCATCAGCTCTGCACTGAAGTTCAGCGGGCTTCTGTAATGTGCGCTCAGCATGAAGAAACGAAGCACCTGGAGATCATACTGCTCGCTGATCTCTCTTACCGTACGGAAGTTTCCGAGTGATTTTGACATCTTGCGGTTGTCAATGTTCAGGAATGCATTGTGCATCCAGTATCTTGCAAATTCTTTACCGTTAGCGGCTTCACTCTGTGCGATTTCATTTTCATGATGTGGGAATATCAGATCTTCTCCACCTGCATGGATATCAATCTGTTCACCAAGATATTTCCTCGACATCACAGAACACTCAATATGCCATCCCGGACGTCCATCTGACCAAGGTGACTTCCAGAAAGGTTCTCCTTCTTTTTTCGGCTTCCAGAGTACGAAATCCAGCGGATCTTCTTTTTCATCCTCACCGCTTACCAGAAGAGAACGTCCACCGGAACGGAGATCATCCAGATTCTTGTGGGATAATTTTCCATAGTCTTTGAATTTTCTTGTGCTGAAATAAACGGTTCCGTTCTTTTCATAAGCATAACCCTTGTCGATCAGTTCAGAGATCATCTCTACCATACCGCAGATCTCCTCTGTAGCAAGCGGATGCTTGGTTGCAGGCTTTACATTCATTCCTGCCATATCTTTTTTGCACTCTGCAATATAGCGCTGTGAAATTTCCTGCGCGGATACCTGTTCTTCAATTGCCTTTTTGATGATCTTGTCATCCACATCTGTGAAGTTCGATACATAATTGACATCGTATCCTTTGTATTCAAAATAACGGCGGACGGTATCAAATACGATCATCGGTCTTGCATTACCGATATGGATGTAATTGTATACGGTCGGTCCGCAGACATACATTCTTACCTTTCCTTCTTCCAGAGGAACGAATTCTTCTTTCTTTTTCGTAAGTGTGTTAAATACTTTCATAAAGCTACTCCTTCTTTTTTCTATGCTTCCTCGATTATTTTTTCTTTCGCGAGTTTTTCTTTCAATGCTTTCAGCTCTTTCTTCAGACGGATATTGTCAGTCTGAAGCTGACGGATATCATTCAATACCGGATCTGGCAGATGGATCTGATCCAGGTCAGCACTCGGAACTTTCTGGTCACCCATGCGTACAATTCTTCCCGGGACACCGACAACGGTACAGTTCGGAGGTACTTCCTCGATAACAACAGATCCTGCTCCGATCTTGGAATTCTTTCCGATCGTAAAGGAACCGATGACCTTCGCACCGGCACTGACCATGACGTTGTCTTCCAGCGTTGGATGGCGCTTGCCCTGCTCTTTTCCTGTACCACCCAGGGTTACCCCCTGATACAGTGTAATATTATCGCCCAGGATTGCAGTCTCGCCGATGATAACGCCGCTTCCATGGTCGATGAAAAGTCCTTTTCCAATGGTTGCTCCCGGATGGATCTCGATTCCTGTTTTTCTTACACCACGCTGCGATACCCAGCGCGCCAGAAAATAATGCTTTTTCAGATACAGCTTATGTGCAATCCTGTAATGAAGCATTACCTTAAAACTTGGATACAGAAGTACTTCTATATCCGATTTGATTGCCGGATCTCGTTCTTTTACTACTTTGATTTCTTCTTTGATATAGGAAATAACTCCCATTTCATTCACCTCTGATTTGGAATTTCCTGTGAAATTAAAAAACTCCGTCTCAAAAAGAGACGAAGTTTCCGCGGTTCCACTCTAAATTAAAAGCAGTTATCCTGCTTTTCTCTCACGGCCTGTAACGTCTGCCACACGTACCCGGCTACTTGTAAAATCTTCACTTTCACGTTCGCCCGGTCAACTCCCGAATGCACTTCATCATCCCTGCTCCCGGATCTGCTTTCAGCCGATGACAGATCCTCTCTGATGGAACTCTGAGGATAACTACTCTTTTCGTTCTCCGTCTTTTCAGTTTTATTCATATCTAGTACATATAGTATGCGATTTTTTCTTTTTTGTCAACCCGCTTATCAGACAATCTCGTTGATAAAAACAGGCGAAAACGGAATCAGTTTACTGATTTCTTCTTTGAATTCTGCTGAAAAGATCTCCTTTTCTTCCTCTTCAATCTTTTCCAGCTCTTTATAGCCAAATACAATCGATGTAAGCGCATCAATACTGATCTTCTGCACAGCATCATCTTTGCCGGTGTGTGCTGTCCTTGTCCGGACTACAAGATGTTCTTCATTGCCTTTTAGCATAAACAGACGGTTATTCTCCCGGATAACCGGATCATACAAAACAAACTCCAGATCCATCTCTTCTTTGCACACCATTGCAGACAGAAGATTTTCTACATTCAAAATCCGCGCCATGATCAAAGGTTTTTTCTTTTCTTCTTTTTGGAGGATGACTCCTGCCTTATCAAAAATATCTTCATATCCCTTCCGGATCAATGGTTCTCTTACTGCAAACCCGTCTTCTTCATCAAAAACAAGAATTCCTCGCATCTCTCCATCCTGCTCTGCGATCAGGATTCCGCCTTTTTCACTTTCCTGTTCCTTCAAAAGGCGCATATAATAAGCTGCATCCCGTTTGGTATATACCTGTATTTTCTGTTTTTCCAGAACTTCTTCCGCAAAATCCCCCAGCTTTTTACAGTCTTTTTCCTCTGCCTTTCTAAGTCTCACGCCGGAATCGTTCTGCAATTCCACGATCTTCTGTATTGTCAGTTCTTCCCCGTCTGTTCCTTTTGCACTCCACACATCGGCTGCATAAATAAACCGGTAATTATGTGGATAGTAAATTTTCTCACTTGCGGGCATCAGGAAAAAGAATGGCATTTTTTGCTGATACAGATCTCTTGCTGTCTTGCTTAATAATTCTGCCATATAACCTCTGTGCCGATAAAGAGGCTCTGTTGCAACTGCAACAATGTATCTGCTCTCTACTGCCTTTTTCCCCATCTGTATTACATAAGGATTCAGCTGCATCATCGCCCGGATATCGTGATCTGTCTCGATCACATAGATTTCGTTATTCTTCGTCTTTTCTGTGTAATAATAGTCCAGAAATTCTTTCGTATCTTCTGTAAATACCTGTTCCCACAGTGTTCTTGTAAGCCCACGTTCTTCCGGCTTCAGTTTTTTCAGTATCTTCATTTTACTTTTTCGCCGTGCCTTTCTATTCAGACTTGATCTACATCTGTCTTGCTGCACAACCTCCACAGCCTGCGCAGCCACCTGCAGGTGCTGCTACGTCTACACTGCTGAAATTAGTCAGCTTTTCGATTGCACAGATTGCCTGGGAAGAAATTCCTTCCCCACTTCCGGTAAATCCAAGACCTTCTTCCGTCGTTGCCTTGACATTTACCTGATTCGTTTCAATATGCAGTGCTTCTGCAATATTCTTTTCCATCTGCTCGATATGTGGGCGCATCTTCGGTCTCTGCGCAATGATCGTCGCATCAATATTCTCAATTACATACATACGATCATCCAGTAGCTTTCCTACATGCTCCAGAAGCTTAATACTGGAAATTCCTTTGTATGCAGGATCTGTATCCGGAAAATGCTTTCCAATATCTCCAAGTGATGCCGCCCCAAGCAGGGCATCCATGATCGCATGCAGAAGTACGTCTGCATCCGAATGTCCAAGAAGCCCCTTTTCGTATGGGATCTCCACCCCACCAAGAATCAGCTTTCTTCCTTCTGTCAGTTTATGAACATCATATCCCATTCCAACACGCATCTTCTACACTTCTCCTTCCTGTCTGGCATCTGCTTTTTTGTCGCTGCTCTTTTCTTCCGGCACATCTTCTGCTTTCTTATCTTCTTTGTCCTCCACAGTTTTCTTTTCTTCGTCTTTTACCGCTTCTGTATCATCTTCTGCTTTCTTTTTCTCTTTTTCACCGTCTTCCGCTTTTTCTTCAGCAGCTGTTTCTTTCCTTTCCTCTTTATCCGCAGACTTCTCTTCTTTTGTATCAGCTCCTACATGAACGTCTGCAACTCCTTTCCCTGAAGAAACCCTTTTTGCCGCTTCTTCGCCATCTTCGTTTTCTTCTGCCCCTGCAGTTGTACCCTGAATTTCTGCCTTTGTCTCTTTTACGATTGTTCTTATATTCCAGATAATCGTAGCCAGTCCAAACAGTGCAAAAAATACTCCGACCAGAATAAAAAGGATCTGGTTTTTCGGTTCTCCGACAATTGTGTCCTTCACAAGTGATATGCCGGTATATACCAGATATGCGCCGATTGCAGCCATGATGATCTGCTTTGTCTTAGATGTCATATGAAAATTCCTCCGTTTTGTCATAATCTAGGGATATTTTATCACATCTTGGGGGGATTGCATAGGTTTTGTTGGGAGTCAGACGAAATGGAGCGGGTTCAGAGGGGACGCAGGAGGAGAAAAAATATCCCACCGGATTCCTTTGTCCAAACATGGAATCTGGTGGGATATTTTTTCTCCTCCTGCTGACTTTCTCTGAAAAGACGGCAGCGCTTGGGAGCGGCTGCCTGGGAAATGTTGAGTTTAAGCACCTATGCAATTGGGGATTTATCAATGGCTTTTGTATTGGAGGGGTACTTTGTTGGGAAATTTTAAGGCAATGGATCGCTTGTAGTTTAATATTTGTGAATTTTATAGTTTGAGTATAAAAGTTGGAATATGGCAAATGATATTCAGCGTTTTCATGAATGATAATATAGATATAACGCAAAAAGAAGCCCCACACAAGGACTCCTTCTTGTAGTAGCGGGAACTGGATTTGAACCAGCGACACCGCGGGTATGAACCGCGTGCTCTAGCCAACTGAGCTATCCCGCCATATGATATGTTTTTGTGCCAGCTCTTCAGAGCTGTGTGCATCGCACGAAGTGCTCGTCACATTTCGCGTTCAATGTTTTCGACTTTAAAAAACTTTCTCGCGAAATGGGACCAATAGGGCTCGAACCTATGACCCTCTGCTTGTAAGGCAGATGCTCTCCCAGCTGAGCTATGATCCCATATGTTCGTCCGTTTTACAACCGACTTCGTTATTATACAATTATCTACTTCTAAATGTCAACTATTTTTTTCATTTTTTTGTTTTATTTTTTACCATTTTTCATTCGATACCATTGAACAGACAAGCGCTGAAAAAAGAATCGTTTGGATTCTTTTTCCAGCGACCGACCACACAACCTATATCATTCAACATTTTCCCATAAACCAGAAAAATCTCCGGATTGCTCCGAAGATCTTTCTGATTATATTTTACATAGAGGATATGTCTTATACAATTCCCTGAGCCTGCATTGCGTCTACAACTTTTTCAAATCCGGCAATGTTAGCACCTACTACATAGTTTCCTTCTGCTCCATAACGTTTTGCTGCGTCTGCTACGTTATGGCAGATATTTACCATGATGTTCTGAAGTTTTGCATCAACTTCTTCGAATGTCCAGCTGAGACGTTCGCTGTTCTGTGACATCTCAAGTGCTGATGTAGCAACACCACCTGCATTAGAAGCTTTACCAGGTGCGAATATTACACCGTTCTCCTGCAGATACTGTGTAGCTTCCAGTGTGGTAGGCATGTTAGCTCCTTCTGCTACTGCAATGCATCCGTTTGCAACAAGCTGTTTTGCATCTTCAAGATGAAGTTCGTTCTGTGTTGCGCAAGGAAGAGCGATATCAACTTTTACTGACCATACACCGCGTCCTTCATGATATTCTGAATTTGGACGGTAATTCTTGTATTCTGTAAGTCTTGCTCTCTTCACTTCTTTGATTTCTTTCAGTGCTGCAACATCGATTCCTTCCGGATCATAAACCCATCCTGTAGAGTCGCTGCATGTTACAACTTTTGCACCCAGCTGCTGTGCTTTTTCAATTGCGTAAATAGCAACGTTACCGGCTCCGGAAACAGCAACTGTCTTGCCAGCGAGGTCTTTTCCTGCAAGTTTGAGCATTTCGCGTGTAAAATACAGAAGTCCGTATCCTGTAGCTTCTGTACGTGCAAGGGATCCACCATAGCTGAGTCCTTTACCTGTAAGAACACCTTCTGATAATCCACGGATTCTCTTGTACTGTCCGTACATATATCCGATCTCTCTTGCACCTGTTCCGATATCTCCGGCCGGTACATCTGTGTCTGCTCCGATATATTTGCAAAGCTCTGTCATAAAGCTCTGGCAGAATGCCATAACTTCACGATCTGATTTTCCTTTCGGATCGAAATCTGATCCACCTTTACCTCCACCGATCGGAAGACCTGTCAGAGAGTTTTTGAAGATCTGTTCGAATCCAAGGAATTTGATAATTCCGATATTTACTGAAGGATGAAGACGCAATCCTCCTTTATATGGTCCAATTGCACTGTTAAACTGTACACGGTATCCTGTATTAACCTGAACCTGACCTTTATCATCTACCCACGGTACGCGGAATTTGATCTGTCTTTCCGGCTCAACGAGTCTTTCAAGAAGAGCGTCTCTTCTGTATTCTTCTTCATGAGCTTCTACAACTGCACGAAGAGATTCCAGAACCTCTTTTACTGCCTGATGAAATTCTGGTTCATCTGGGTTTTTCTTTACTACAAGTTCAATTACTTCATCAACATAAGACATACTACTCAATACCTCCTGAATGTTCTTTTACAAAAATGTGACTTTGCACACTTCTTTGCTAAAAAAAGAGGGACAAACAAATGTCTGTCCCTCCGGAACACCTTTGTTCTTTAACAGAGTAAAGCATTCAGGCGCCTGTGTCAAGATTTTTTTGCATATTTTTCAATTTTTATGAATTTCCACTACATTTTTGTTTCAAATACAGCTGATTTTCATTTTTTTTCTTGATACTTCTTCTCTTTTTTGCAAGTTCGTGTCGACAATCTTGCATTTTCGTCTCATTCGAAGCATTTTATTCCAGATTTCCCGTCTTATTTGAAATATTTCACACCGGATTCAAAGATCTTCATATCCTGTTCACCATAAATATTGATTGCCACGGAATCTGCACGACGTTCTGAATGTGCCATCTTACCAAGCACACGGCCATCCGGACTTGTGATACCTTCAATTGCGCGATAAGAGCCATTGACGTTCCATTCTTCGTCCATAGATACATTTCCATCAAGGTCACAGTACTGTGTTGCAACCTGTCCGTTTGCAAAGAGCTTGTCAAGCCATTCTTCACTTGCAACAAAACGTCCCTCTCCGTGGGATGCCGGATTGGTATAAACTCCGCCAAGCTCTGCCCCCTGCAGCCATGGTGACTTGTTGGTAACAACTTTCGTGTAAACCATCTTGGAAATATGGCGTCCGATGGTATTGTAGGTCAGTGTCGGAGAATCCGGTGTCTGTCCCACAACTTCTCCGTAAGGAACCAGACCAAGTTTAACCAGTGTCTGGAATCCGTTACAAATACCAAGTACAAGACCATCTCTTTCGTTCAGAAGTTTTTCTACTGCTTCTTTGAGTTTTGCATTCTGGAATGCAGTTGCAAAGAATTTTGCTGAACCATCTGGTTCGTCACCAGCTGAGAATCCGCCCGGGAACATGATGATCTGGGATTTTGCAATTTCTTTTTCAAATGTATTCACAGAATCTACGATATCTGCTGCATCCATGTTACGGAATACTTTTGTGATGACCTTTGCACCTGCTCTTTCAAATGCTTTTGCACTGTCATACTCACAGTTTGTTCCCGGGAATACCGGAATAAATACAGTCGGCTGTGCAATCTTGTGTCCGCAGATCACAATGTCTTTTGTATCATACAGCGGAGATTCCACCTTTTCGTCAGAAGCTTCGTCAGATACCGTACGGAATACCTGTTCCAGAGTTCCTGTCCATGCATCTTCTGCTTCTTTCAGTGTGATTTCTGTATTTCCAAATGCGAATTTCGCATCATCTGTCACTTCACCGATCACAGTGTAAGAAATGGAGAGTTCCCCAACCTTGTCTGCCGGAACTTCTGCTACGATGTCACCGAATGCAGGTGCAAAAAGTTCTCTTGCATCCATGCTGTGTTCGATCTTCACACCCATTCCGTTACCGAATGCCATCTTGCTGACAGCTGCGATCACTCCATGGCGGTCAAGTGCGTAAGCCGATACGATCTTTCCGTTGTGAATATCATCAGCGAACTTACCGTACTGATCCATTACCTGTTCATATACCGGAAGCTCATATTCATCTTTTTCAATCTTCATCCATACAAGTTTATTACCTGCTTTTTTCAGTTCCGGAGTAATGATATCTCCTTCTTTGGCAATGTCAACTGCAAAGGATACCAGTGTCGGCGGTACATCGATATGTTCAAATGTTCCGGACATGCTGTCCTTTCCTCCGATTGACGGAAGTCCGTAAGCAATCTGTGCCTTATATGCACCAAGCAGTGCTGCAAATGGCTGACTCCATCTTTCCGGATCCTCTGTCATTCTGCGGAAATATTCCTGGAATGTAAAACGGATCTTGCTGTAATCCCCACCACAAGCCACAATCTTAGCCATAGACTCTGTGACAGCATAGACAGCTCCGTGATACGGACTCCAGCTTGACAGATACGGATCAAATCCATAACTCATCATCGTAACGGTATCGCATTTACCATGCATAACTGGAAGCTTTGCAACCATACTCTGCGTCTCTGTCATCTGGTATTTTCCACCGTGAGGCATGAAAACCGAGCCTGCTCCGATGGATCCGTCGAACATCTCAACCAGACCTTTCTGCGAGCATACATTCAGATCTTTCAGAGTATCCAGCCATTTTTCTTTTACATCGCCAACCTCAACCTGTTTCTTAAGGATGGTATCTTCTCTTGAAGGAATATCAACTTTAACCGTTGTCTCCTGGTGTGCACCGTTGGTGTTCAGGAAGGCACGGGAAATATTTACAATCTCTTTTCCTCTCCATGAAAGAACAAGTCTCGGATCTTCGGTAACAACTGCAACCTTTACCGCCTCCAGATTCTCTTCTTTTGCATAGCCAAGGAATTCATCTACATCCTTCGGATCTACCACAACAGCCATACGCTCCTGGGATTCAGAAATTGCAATCTCTGTTCCGTCAAGACCTGCATATTTTTTCGGTACTTTGTCCAGATTGATCTGAAGACCATCTGCAAGTTCTCCGATTGCAACAGATACTCCGCCTGCTCCGAAGTCATTACACTTCTTAATCAGCTTGCTGACTTCTTCTCTGCGGAACATTCTCTGGATTTTACGTTCGGTCGGCGCATTACCCTTCTGAACCTCAGCTCCACATGTCTCGATGGATTCTTCGGTATGAACTTTGGAAGAACCGGTTGCTCCACCACAGCCATCACGTCCGGTACGTCCGCCAAGAAGAATGATGATATCTCCCGGATCCGAATTTTCACGGATAACTGCACGTCTCGGAGCAGCACCCATAACCGCACCGATCTCCATTCTCTTTGCCACATAATCCGGATGATAGATCTCTTTTACCAGTCCGGTTGCAAGTCCGATCTGATTACCATATGAGCTGTATCCATGTGCTGCACTACGCACCAGTTTCTTCTGCGGCAGTTTTCCTTTCATCGTCTCTTTTACAGATACGGTCGGATCTGCTGCACCGGTTACACGCATTGCCTGGTATACATAAGTACGTCCTGACAGCGGGTCACGGATTGCTCCACCAAGGCAGGTAGCTGCACCACCAAATGGTTCGATCTCGGTCGGATGGTTGTGCGTCTCGTTCTTGAAGTTGACAAGCCACTCTTCTTCCACACCATCTACTTCAACCGGGACAACGATACTGCAGGCATTGATCTCATCGGATTCTTCCTGATCCTGAAGTTTGCCTTCTTTTTTCAGCTTCCGCATTGCCATCAGTGCAAGATCCATCAGGCATACAAATTTGTCTTCGCGTCCTTTAAAGATCTCACTGTGTGTCTGAAGGTATTCTTTATAAGTATCTTCCATCGGCTTTTTGTAATCGCCATCACCGAAGGATACTTCTGTAAGTTCTGTTGAGAATGTAGTATGACGGCAGTGGTCAGACCAGTAAGTATCCAGAACACGGATCTCTGTCATAGATGGATCTCTGTGTTCCTCCCCTTTGAAATAATTCTGGATGTGCTGGAAATCCTTGAATGTCATAGCAAGTCCAAGAGAACTGTATAACTCTTTCAGTTCCGCTTCCGGCATATCTTTGAATCCGTCAAAAATCTTTACATCTGCAGGTTCCTCGAATTTCGTAACCAGTGTCTCCGGTTTTTCAAGTCCTGTCTCTCTGGAATCTACCGGGTTGATGCAGTGTGCCTTGATAGCTTCCATCTCTTCTTCGCTGATCTCACCTTCGATCACATAAGTGGTCGCTGTCTTGATAACCGGCAGCTCATCCTCTTTGATAAACTGTACGCACTGAACAGCAGAATCTGCTCTCTGGTCAAACTGTCCAGGAAGAAATTCTACAGAAAAAATGTGGTCACTTTCTTCGCGCGGGAAGTCCTCTCTGTAAAGCACATCTACCGGTGGTTCTGCAAACACACCGTTGCATGCTCTTTCAAATGTTGCATCAGAAAGATTTTCCACATCATAGCGGATCAGTACACGTACATTCTTCACCGTCTTAATTCCAAGATAACTCTTCACCTCATGGCGAAGTTCTTTAGCCTGTACTGCAAATTCTGGTTTTTTCTCCACATATACACGTTTTACGCCCATAATTTCCTCCATTAGCTTTGGTAGTAATATTGAAACCGCATGCCTTGATCCGGCATAACGGCAGTTTCCTCGATTTTTATTTTACCACATCACCTTTTATAAGTACAATAAATATAACTAAATCTTTTTATAAGTATATCTTATTTATTACAATTACCGTGAATCGCATCTCTTATTTATCTTTTTCTGGACAATACTGCAGACAAAAGATACGATTAAAAACACAGCAAAAATACTTCCGATCCTTATCACCATATCATAGAAAAAGCCCTCCGGAAGCATCCGGATCATATAGTCTTCTGCCGGATCAAGGATCCATAAGTTATTGTTAAAGAAAATATGATGAAAGATCACGAAATATTTGTTAAAGTCTCTTGAGAACAGAAATCCTGCCACCGCGGTAAGTGCCAGAAATACCGCCAGCACCCGCTGATACATCTGCGGGATCAGTCTCTTCCAGTCTGCTTTCATAAGCACAAGTGCCGCCATTGAAAAAAAGCAGTACGATGATCGCTCCCCTCCGGATTGCAAGTCCGCCAAGAAAAAGTCCCTGCACATCTGCCATATGAAGCCGGTCCTTCTCATTGAAAAAATCCTGTATATTTCCTTCCACTTCCGTCTCAATACTCAGTTTCTTCTCGTTGCCCCGCAAATAAGACATCATGAATTTTGTCACCTTCATGATATCCGGCATCTCCATATAAAGTTCATCCGCCACCTTATATTTTTCATATTCTTTTTCATAAAAATTCCAGTCTCCGTATGCACCGATCTCAAAACTGCTGATCAGCAGTATCACGATCAGTGAAATACTCGGCAAAATCGCCAGGATTTTATGCAGCCATTTCTTTTTTGCCATCCTTTTTCTCCTTCTCTTTTTTGTCTATAGTTTAGCAACCCTGTCTTCATTTGTCAAAAATGGTTTTCTCTTGAAATTTTATTTTTTATCACTTATAATACTAATAGGTTTTATAAGGAGGACTAATAATGGATATCAACTATGAATTATATAAAGTATTTTATTATGTTGCAGACACACTCAGCTTTTCTGAGGCTTCCAAGCAGCTCTTTATTTCACAGTCCGCTGTCAGCCAGTCCATTAAAGCACTGGAAAAGAAACTGGATCAGGTTCTTTTCATCCGAAGCACAAAAAAAGTTCAGCTCACCCCGGAAGGCGAGATCCTTCTGCGTCATATCGAACCGGCGATCAATCTGATCAAGCGCGGGGAATCCCAGATCATGGAAACAGCCTCTACCGGCGGCCAGATCCGCATCGGTGCCAGCGACACCATCTGCCGGTATTTTCTGGTTCCTTATCTGGAACGTTTCCACAAAGCTTTCCCTAACGCACATATAAAAGTGACCAATGCCACTTCGATCAAGTGTACGGAACTTCTGGAGAACGGTCAGGTAGATCTCATTGTCGCTAACTATCCGAACGTTTACCTTGGCAATCTTGCCTCCTTCCGAAAGATCCGTGATTTTCACGATGTCTTTATCGCAAACCAGTCCTTTGCGGAACTGCAGGGGAAAAAGCTTTCCCTCAAAGAACTGCAGCGTTATCCGATCATCATGCTGGACAGAAAAAGTACAACCAGTGAATTTCTGCATTCTCTCTTTCAGCAGCATCAGTTGGATCTGGTTCCTGAAATCGAGCTGAGCAGCAACGATCTTCTGATCGATCTCGCACGGATCGGACTTGGCATCGCTTTTATTCCGGACTACTGTGTACCAAAGAATTCCGACCAACTCTTTGTCGTCCAGACCGAAGAACAACTTCCAAAGCGTCAGCTGGTTGCCGCATGGAACGGACATGTTCCGGTTTCCCGCGCGACACAGGCATTTCTGGATTACTTTAATGCATAAAAAGTTTCTTAATTATCCGTCTGTTTTTTCCAGAACAGACGGATTTTTTCTTCCACAATGTCTAACCGGCATCTTTCACAGTCCGCCCATTCTTTCGGGAAAATCTCTTTCCCCTTCTCCCTCTGAAAACGCTCATCCAGAAGAAGTATCACTCCGCGGTCATCCTCTGTGCGGATCACCCTTCCTGCTGCCTGCAAAACCTTGTTCATCCCCGGATACCGGTAAGCATAGTCAAATCCGTAAAGTCCCTTCTGGTCAAAATAGCTTTTCAGGATTTCCCGCTCATTGCACACTTGCGGCAGCCCTGTTCCGATGATCAGTGTCCCGATCAGCTTCTCATTTGTCAGATCGATTCCTTCTGAGAAAATCCCGCCAAGAACTCCAAAACCGATCAGACTTTTCTCTCTTCCCATTTCAAATGCATGCAGGAAATTTTCCCGTTCTTCTTCATCCATGTGCTTCTGCTGAATAACCAGTTCCATCTCTTCTTCATCTGATGCAAGAAGCTGTGTAAATTCCTGATACACATCTTCCATAAACCGGTAAGACGGGAAAAAGATCAGATAATTCCCCATTTTTGCTTTCACTACCCGGAAAATGTATGTCGCATATCGTTGATACATTTCTCTGGAACGCATGGTGTAACGGGTACTCACATCCACACCATTCATAAGCAGTCTCTTCTTTGTATCAAACGAAGAATCAATGTAGACCGCATAGTTGTCTTTTTCCGTACTCAGAAGTCTTTTGTAATACTGGATTGGCAGAAGTGTTGCCGAAAAGAATACAGCACTGTTCCCCTTATCCAGACATTTCTGCAGATTTGCCGCCGGGTTAACACAAAACAACTTCAGAACAAATCTTCCATTCTCCTGATACTCCGTATAGATGACATAGTTCTCATCCAACCCATCATATATATTCAGGAAAGACCTCACTTGAAAATAAAAATCCAATACTGTTTCCCGGACTTCTTTATCCACACATTCCTCGAGATACCGGTCTGTCTCAGATAGTACATTCATAAGCTGGATTCCAAAATGCGAAATATTGTCCAGCACCTTATAGTTTTCACACTCTTTTTTCATTGCCAGAAGAATCTTATTACATGCCTCCAGTCTTTTTGCAAACCGCGGTGCTTCTCCCTTTACCAGTTTCTTCACCGCAAGAAAGTCCTCCTTGCATAACTCTGCACTGTACATCTGCCGTCCACGTTCTACCAGATTGTGTGCCTCATCGATCAAAAACAAATATCCTCCAGCGCCACCTTCTGCAAAGAAACGCCTGAGCCGGGCATCCGGGTCAAACACATAATTATAATCGCAGATCACACCATCCACCCAGGTCGACACATCCAGTGCCATTTCAAATGGACAGACCTTATGCTTTCTTGCCTGCGCTTCCAACACTTCCCGGCTCATCACATCTTCCTGCATCAAAAGCTCATAGACCGCGTCATTTACCCGGTCAAAATGCCCTTTGGCATATGGGCAGTCATCCGGATTGCAGCTTGTCTCCTCACAGAAACAGATTTTTTCTTTTGCCGTTAAAGTGATCACCTTGAACTTCAGATTCTGTTCCCGTAAGGTTTCAAATGCCTGCTCCGCCACCGTCCGGGTGATTGTCTTTGCCGTCAGATAAAAAATCTTCTCACCCAGTTCTTCTCCAACCGCTTTCACTGCCGGAAATACCGTTGAAATCGTCTTCCCCACTCCGGTTGGTGCCTGGATGAACAACTTTTTCTTCCGAAGAATCGTCCGGTAAACAGATACCGCAAGCTCTCTCTGTCCTTTACGATATGGAAACGGAAATTCAATCCCTTTAATAGATGCATTTCTTGCCTTTCTCCATTCAATCTGGAACTTTGCCCATTTTTTATACTGTCGAATAACTTCATCGAACCAGACTTTCAGTTCGTTACTCTGATAAGAATACTGAAACCTTTTCACCTCTTCCGTCTCCATCTGGCAATAGGTCATCTGTACCCCGATCTCATCCACCCCTTCCTGTTCTGCTACCATGCTGGCATAACATTTTGCCTGTGCCAGATGAATGCCTGCCGGCTCCTGCACCCGGTCAAGTTCCCGCAGAACACCCTTGATCTCATCTACCATGACCTGCTCTTTTGTATGAATCAGTCCATCGGCACGTCCTTCTATTTTCAAAGTAAACCCATCACAGACGATCTCTGTCTTAAGAGGTACCTCCGCCTGATAATCCGATCCCATCTGTCTCTGGATCTTCCGGTGAATCCGACTTCCCATCTGCATATTCTCCGGATCTTGTCCGCCTCCTGTTCGATTGTCAATATCCCCTTCTCTTAAAATAAACTCCACAAGGTTTCGCACCGAAATCCGGATCACCGGGAGATTCTCGTCCATGTTCTTTTTGCCTCCGCTTTTTGCTACCTGTTATCATACCATAAACACATGTTCCTTGCCAATTGTATCCGTCCTGCCATGATATGGCTTTTCACATTTTCCGTGCCTCTATAGCTAAAAAGCCCCGGCGATCATCACCTCGCCGGAGCTTTCTTCTTAATTGAACTTGTCAATGATGTTTTTAAGATACTGGTTGTCTGCCTCATAGAACTTCTCCTGTTCTACAATCTCGGCAAGTTTCGGATCGATCGGCATCTTTCCGAGTACTTCTACCCCAAGTTTTTCTGCAATCTCGTCAATGTGGCTTTCCCCAAATACAGATATTTTCTTTCCACAGTCCGGACATTCCAGATAACTGTAGTTTTCCACCAGTCCGAGAACCGGTATGTTCATCTTCTTTGCCATATTGTAAGCTTTCTCTACGATCATCTGTACCAGATCCTGTGGCGAAGTCACGATCACAACGCCGTCTACCGGAAGTGACTGGAATACCGTAAGAGGAACATCCCCTGTTCCCGGTGGCATATCAACAAATAAGAAATCCAGATCTCCCCACATTACATCAGTCCAGAACTGGGTTACTACTCCTGCGATCACCGGTCCTCTCCAGATGACAGGATCTGATTCGTGTTCCAGAAGCAGATTAACCGACATGATCTTCGTGCCATCTTTTGCAACGCACGGGAACATTCCCGCCTCGCTTCCGACTGCACTTCCATGCACTCCATACATCTTCGGGATAGATGGTCCTGTGATATCCGCATCCAGAATACCAACTGAATATCCCTGCTGTACCATCATACGTGCAAGAGATGCTGTCACCATTGATTTGCCGACTCCACCTTTACCGCTGACTACTCCAATTACTTTTTTTACCTGTGAATACGGATTTGCCGGTGCTTTCAGATCTTTCTTCGCACTGCTGCATGAACCCGCATGTGCACAGGAAGAACATGATTCCGGCGAACATCCGCTGCTTTTTTCTTCTGCCATAATGCCAAACCTCCTACTTTTTCAGGATATCTCTCTATCCTATTCTTCCACTGCTGCGATCACTTCAATTTCGCAAAGAAGGTTCTTCGGAAGTGTCTTAACAGCAACACAGCTTCTGGCTGGTTTTGATGTGAAATATTTTGCATAAACTTCGTTAAATGCGGAAAAATCTCCCATATCAGCAAGGAAACAGGTTGTCTTTAATACTTTGTCAAAAGAAGTTCCTGCTTCTTCAAGGATTGCTCCGATGTTCTTGCATACCTGGTCAGCCTGTCCTTCGATAGTATCAGCTTCTACAGTATCTGTAGCCGGATTGATCGCAATCTGTCCTGCCGAATAAAGAATTCCCCCATGTACATATCCCTGGGAATATGGTCCAAGTGCTTTTGGTGCTTTTTCTGTTGATACTAATCTCATGTTGCAAATCTCCTTTTCAAATATATTCTTTCTCTAGCATATCACATCTACCTCAAAATTCCAAATTTATTTTCGCATACAATGTTATGCCAGCTCTGCTTTTTCTCTCGTCACATTCTGAATCCATTTATAGCTTCGGTAGCGCATGACTGTGATCGGTACTTTGATCACCTCATCACTCATCAGAAGGATATAAACAACCTGCACCGGCGCATGAAAGACAAAGGCAGCGATCATACCCAGCAGAATAGAGCATCCCCACATGGTAGACACATCCAGGATCAGACCAAACCTGGTATCTCCTCCTGCCCGGAATACACCCACCACAAGGGTCGTATTGATCGCCTGGCAGAGTGTAAAGTAAGACATAACAAAAAACATAAAATAAAGATACCCCTGCGCTTCCTGTGAGAGTGTCATCACATGATTTGCAATCGGAGCAGCTATCAGAATGATGCCGCCTCCTACCGCACCGGTAATAATACTCAGCCACAAAAATCTTTTTCCATACTCTTTTGCCAGATGAAACTCTTTTGCACCGATGGTCTTACCAAGATAAATGGCAGTCGCATTGGATACACCAAAGGCAACCACCGTTGCCAGCTGTCTTGCGACCTGAGCAACAGAATTTGCTGCCACCGCAGCACTTCCCAGATGACCGATCACTGCTGTATTCGCAGTAGAACCAAGTCCCCACATCATTTCATTCAAGATCACCGGACTCGCATAAATCAGAAAGTCTTTTAGAAGCACCTTGTCGATCTTACGCATATAGACCGGGTGAAATCTAACGTCATGGTTTTTTACTTTTGCATACCAGATTACAATGATAAGTTCTACGATCCTTGCTGTCAGAGTTCCGATTGCCGCACCCATAATTCCCATCTTCGGTAAACCAAATAAGCCAAAAATAAGAAGCGCATTTACCAGGACATTACAAATTAGTGACGCGCTGTAGACAACCGTTGCAATCACAACCTGCTCGATACTCCGCATAATGTAAAGATAGACCTGCGTTGCCGCCATCAGGACATAGGAAAGCGCCACGATCCGCAAATATTTCACACCTTCTGCGATCACGGCCGGGTCACTGGTATAGATATGAAGCAGCACTTCCGGAATGATTTCCGCAACAATGGTAAAAAGAGCTGCACAGCTGACACCGATGGTCATTCCCATTCCAAGGATTTTTTCAATCGTCTGTGTATCTTTCTTTCCCCAGTACTGTGCGGTCAAAACCGTTGCACCTGATGTTGTACCGAAAAGGATCAGTGTCATGACAAACTGTATCTGCCCTGCAAGGGATGCACCTGAAAGAACTTTTTCGCTGACTCTTCCAAGCATCAGCACGTCTGCCGCCGTCACACCCACATTGATCAGATTCTGAAGTGCCATTGGGATTACAAGTGCGAACACTTGTCTGTAAAATTTTCTCTTATTTATTTCCATCTTATTTTCCTGCTGCTTTCCGAAAAATCTGGTATACATCTTCGGCAGTAAGTTCTTTGATTTTTGAAAGTTTTACAGTGTCATTTAATGTCGCAGCCATAGCAAGTTCCCGCAGATCTTCCTCTGATACTTCTCCGATCTCCAGTTCCTTTAAATTTGTCGGCATATGAATCTCACGGAAATATTCTACCGTCCGGCGAATTCCCTCTTTTGCGGCTTTCGCCACGTCTTCTTCCTCTACGCCCCACACTTTTTTTGCGTAATGCGCAAATCTTTCTTCATCGTTTTTATAGACATATTCTGCCCAGGATCCCCAGACAGCTGAAAGGGTTGCCCCATGCGCCTTATCATATTTTGCACCAAGTGCATGTCCGAGCTTATGTACAGAAAAATCTTTTGCTCTTCCGAGACCTGTCAGACCATTATGTGAAAGACTTCCTGCCCACATGATTTCACTCATGGCATCGTAGTCTGTCGGATTCTCCAGACCTTTCTTTCCATTTTCAATCACAACCCGCAGAACTCCCTCTGCAATCTCATCTGTCATCTGATTTCTCGTATTCGGAATAAAATAACGTTCCAGCGTATGCATCATGATATCTACGACTCCACATGCAATCTGATATTTTGGAAGCGTATAGGTAAGAACCGGATTCATGATCGCAAACTTCGGGCGGTTCAGGCCGGTGCTGATTCCTCCCTTTTTCCCTGTTTCTTCGTTTGTCAGAACTGCGGAATCGCTTGTTTCACTTCCTGCTGCCGCAATCGTAAGTACGCATCCTACCGGTGTCGATCTGGTAAGTGTGATTTCACCACCCCAGATCTCCTCCAGAGACCAGTCCGGGTTTGCCACACCATGGGCGATTGCCTTTGCTGTATCAATAGAACTTCCACCGCCTACTGCAAGAAGAAAATCCGCACCGAACTCAATTGCTTTCTCAACGCCTTCCTGTGCATATGCCATCCGGGGGTTTGGCTTTACTCCGCCAAATTCCTCATAAGCAAGTCCTTCTTTTTCCAGTGCTTCTTCTACCTGCGCAAGAAGTCCGCTTTTCTTTACACTTCCACCGCCATATACGATAAATACACGGCTTCCACCCCATTTCTTAACTTCTTTCCCAACTTCTGCCTGTGTGTTTTCTCCAAACAGGATTTCTGTCGGGGTATACTGTATAAATTTTTGCATTTTACCTCTCTCCTTAAAAAAATCCGAACCGTTCAATAAAGATTGCGGTTCGGACTAAATCTTTCAGTCTTATCTTATAACCATACTTTTCCGGTATGTTCGCCATTGATTACATAGTATACTGCATAATCTTCCGGTTTTACATAAAGCTCAATACTCTTGATCTCGGAAATTTTATGTTTCTGTTTTGTCCAGTCTTTTTTTACTGAAGCAATCATATCTTTTGTGTTTACTTCTTTTTCACCATACTGAAGAACAACTTCTGTTTTGATTTCTTTCTTTGCCGCAGATTTTTTTGCTGTTGTTTTTGGTGCTGCTTTCTTTACTTCTTTTGTAACTTTCTCTGCAGTTTTCTTCACTTCTTTTGCAGCTTTTTCAGCTGTTTCTTCTACTGTTTTTTTCACTTCTCCTGCAGCTTTTTTTACTTCCTGCGCTTTCTTTTCAACAGTAGCCTTTACTTCTTTCGGCTGTGCTTCTTTTTTAGCAGTTTCTTTTACTTCTTCTACTTTTTCGCTGACTTTATCTTCTGCTGCTTTAACTGCTGTTTTTACTTCTTCTTTAGTTTCTGCCGCTGCCTTTACCTCTGCTGCCTTTGTTTCTTTTATCTGTTTTTTCAGTGCCATATTGGTTTGCCCTCCTTAACCGCTAAGCCTTACTATTTTAAATCCGCAAAACTGACAATACGCTGTGTTATCATTTGCTCTTTGACATTATAGCATACTAAATGAAAAAAGTCACATTTTTTCATTTAATTTTACATGCCTCCGTGTTATACTATAAAAAGGACGAGAAAAGGAGGTACGTGTTATGGGTATTTTATTAGTAGCACTGATCGGTGTAGCAATCATCGCCGCTGTCGTTGTTGCTTCTTTCACTGCCGTTCTCGGAGGTGTCATCGGAGGAGAACTGGAAGACGAAGAAGAATAGTAAAAAAGTGGCTGCGAAAAACTCAATCGGGTTTTTCGCAGCCACCTTTTTATTATTCTTCAAATGTTTCTTTTAACTTATCCATGAACCCTTTTTTCTTAGCTTTACCCTTCGATTCAGAAGCCGGCTCTTCCTGGTTCAGTGTATTTCCTGTCAACTGATCAAAATGTCTAAGCACTTCTTTGGCTTCCGGACTTAATTTTTCCGGGGTCTGAATAACCAGCGTCACATAATGATCACCTCTGACCTGAGGATTTCTCAAAGAAGGTACCCCTTTTCCTTTCAGGCGTACTTTTGTATCAGTCTTAGTTCCCGGTTTTACGGTATAGATCACATCACCATCAACCGTCTTGATTCGCACATCACCACCAAGTGCTGCCTGCGCAAACGAAATTGGTGCAGTTGAGAAAATATGAACATCCTGTCTCTGGAAGATTGGATGTCTGGAAACCGTAACTTCTACCAGAAGGTCTCCCCTCGGTCCGCCATTCACACCCGGTTCACCTTTCTCACGGATTCTTACGCTCTGACCATTGTCAATACCTGCCGGGATTGTGACTTTGATCTTCTTGCGGCTTGAAGTATAGCCTGTTCCACCACAGTCCGGACATTTCTCACGAATGATCTTACCTGTTCCATGACAGTCCGGACAGGTCTGCACATTCTGCACCGTTCCGAAGAACGACTGTGATGTATAAACAACCTGACCTTTTCCACCACATTTTGAACAGGTCTCCGGACTTGTTCCCGGTTTTGCTCCTGTTCCGTTACACTTTGTACATGGATCTTTCAGAACGATATCCAGTTCCTTCTCGCATCCAAAAATTGCTTCCTCAAATGTAATCCGGACACCTTTACGGATATTGGCGCCTTTCATCGGACCATTGTTCGCACGTCCGCCTCTTCTGCCACCGCCAAACAGATCACCGAAGATATCACCAAAAATATCACCAAAGTCTGCCCCGTTAAAATCAAAACCGCCATATCCACCGGCTCCGCCTGCACCGCCTTCAAACGCTGCATGACCAAACTGATCGTACTGACGCCGTTTGTCTGCATCACTCAGAACAGCATAGGCTTCAGAAGCCTCCTTGAACTTCTTTTCGGCTTCTGCATCTCCTGGATTCATATCCGGGTGATATTTTTTCGCCAAAGCTCTGTATGCTTTTTTCAGAGTCGCATCATCCGCATCTCGTGATACGCCCAGGATCTCATAATAATCCCTTTTTGCCTCTGCCATAATCCTACCTCACTTAGATATTTCTCAAAGTATTTTAATACAGAATGTACCCTGGCACATTCTCATGCCCGCGCCGGCTCTCTGCAACATCTTCTTTGCACATGCAGTTCACCTAACCGGAGGCTTTTTATGTCATAAAAAACTATTTTTATTTATGATACATGAAATCTGCAAGACGGTATAATGCCGCCTTGCAGTTTCTCATCTTATCTTACGGATTAAACTTCTTTGTAATCTCCGTCAACTACGTCATCTCCGTTAAATCCTTCCGGAGCCGGTCCTGCTTCTGGTGCAGGTCCAGCCTGTGATCCTGCCTGACCAGCCTGTGCGCCTGCCTGACCAGCCTGTGCGCCTGCCTGTTCGTAAACCTTTGTGAACAGTTTCTGAGCGCTTTCCATCAGTTTTTCTTTTCCTGCTTTGATTTCTGCAACCTGAGCATCTGTAAGTTCTTCTGTATTCGCTTTTGCAAGCAGATCTTTCAGAGCCTGTACGTCAGCTTCTACTGCTGCTTTGTCTGCTGCATCGATCTTATCTCCAACTTCGCCAAGTGCTTTTTCTGTCTGGAATACCATAGCGTCGGCATCGTTCTTAGCATCGATTGCTTCTTTACGTTTCTTATCCTGAGCTTCAAATTCTGCAGCTTCTTTTACAGCTTTGTCGATATCTGCATCAGACATATTAGATCCTGCTGTAATTGTGATGTGCTGTTCTTTTCCTGTTCCCAGATCTTTTGCAGATACATTTACGATACCGTTTGCATCAATATCGAATGTAACTTCGATCTGTGGGATTCCACGTGGAGCCGGCGGAATTCCATCCAGTCTGAACTGTCCGAGGGACTTGTTATCTCTTGCAAACTGTCTTTCACCCTGTACAACATTGATATCAACGGCTGTCTGGTTATCAGCTGCTGTAGAGAAGATCTGGCTCTTCTTTGTCGGGATTGTTGTGTTTCTCTCAATCAGTCTTGTAGCTACACCACCCATTGTTTCGATAGAAAGTGAAAGTGGAGTTACATCAAGAAGAAGGATGTCGCCTGCGCCTGCATCTCCTGCAAGCTTACCACCCTGGATAGAAGCACCAAGTGCTACACATTCATCCGGGTTAAGAGATTTACTTGGTTCTTTTCCTGTCAGACGTTTTACTTCTTCCTGAACTGCCGGGATACGTGTAGATCCACCAACAAGAAGTACCTGACCTAAGTCTGCTGCTGTAAGTCCTGCATCAGAAAGTGCACGTCTTACCGGTTCCTGTGTCTTTTCTACAAGGTCACGTGTCAGTTCATCGAATTTAGCTCTTGTAAGAGTCATATCAAAATGCTTCGGTCCTTCAGCTGTTGCTGTGATGAACGGAAGGTTGATGTTTGTTGTTGTTGCAGAAGAAAGTTCTTTCTTTGCTTTTTCAGCTGCTTCTTTCAGTCTCTGAAGTGCCATTCTGTCTGTTGACAGGTCTACGCCTTCTTTTGCTTTGAAATCTGCAAGCATATAATCTGTGATCTTCTGGTCGAAGTCATCTCCACCAAGTCTGTTGTTACCAGCTGTAGAAAGAACTTCGATAACGCCGTCACCGATCTCGATAACAGATACATCAAATGTACCACCGCCAAGGTCGTATACCATGATCTTCTGTTCTTTTTCATTGTCAAGTCCATATGCAAGAGCTGCTGCTGTAGGCTCGTTGATGATACGTTTTACATCAAGGCCTGCAATCTTACCTGCATCTTTTGTAGCCTGACGCTGAGCATCGTTGAAGTAAGCCGGAACAGTGATAACTGCTTCCGTAACTTTTTCTCCAAGATATCCTTCTGCATCTGCTTTCAATTTCTGAAGGATCATAGCTGAAATTTCCTGTGGAGAATATTTCTTTCCATCGATGTCTACTTTATGATCTGTACCCATCTCACGCTTGATAGATGAGATTGTCTTTTCTGCATTTGTTACTGCCTGACGTTTTGCAGGTTCACCTACAAGACGTTCTCCTGTCTTTGTAAATGCTACTACAGATGGTGTAGTTCTTGCTCCTTCTGTATTTGCGATTACGACCGGCTGTCCACCTTCCATAACCGCTACACAACTGTTTGTTGTACCTAAGTCAATACCAATGATTTTGCCCATTATGAAGACCTCCTGTTAATATAATAAAAATTGTATTTTGCTTTGTTATTTATATAAAGTGTATCGTAAATGCGGTACACGGTATATCTTAGTTTGCTACCTTTACCATGCTGTGTCTTACGACTGAGTCACGGTACATATATCCTTTCTGGAATTCCTCGGCTACTACATTTTCACCAAGTTCTTCATCCTCCACATGCATCACTGCATTGTGGAAATTCGGATCGAATTCCTGACCAACTGCTTCGATCGGTTTTACTCCGATTCCTTCCAGTGTGCTCATCATTTGTTTATAGATCTTATCCATTCCATCTACGAACGGATCATCTTTCTTTTCTTCCGGTACGGACTGAAGTCCGCGTTCAAAGTTGTCTACAATCGGAAGAATTTTTTCTACAACATCTTTGGCTCCGATCTCATACATCGCTGACTTTTCTTTTTCAGTACGCTTTCTGTAATTATCGAACTCAGCCATGTGTCTCGTAAGTTTGTCTGTCAGATCTGCGATCTGCTCATCCTTTTTATCTTTTTTATTCTTCTTTTCAAACAGCTTCTTTTTCTTTGGTTCTTCAGTATCTTCGGAATTCGTCTCTTTACCAACAGCTTCTTCCTCTGTTGCTTCGGTTTCTTCCGGTTCCTGCCCTTTTGCCTCCTGCTCTTTGGCTTCTGCCTCCGCAGCTTTCTTTGCTTCTTCCACTGCTTCTTTTACCATTTCTTCATTACTCATCTTTTTATCCAATGGTTCTTCCACCTTTCTTACTTCTTATTCGAGCTTTTTCGGCTCATCCCTGTGGAATATGTCATCCAGCTCTGCCATCAGTGTCTTAAGCGTCTTCATGACATGTTCATAATCCATTCGCTTCGGTCCGATGATTCCGATGGTTCCCTGCATGCCCTCGCCCAACTCATATGTTGCTGTGACTACGCTGCAGTCTTTCATGTTCTCCACATTCGATTCATCTCCGATGTATACCTGAATGTCTCTGTCTTCACCGCCGTTTGCCATTGACTTTGTTACCAGAGCGGCAAGCTGCTGCTTTTCTTCAAAAGCACTGATGATCTCCTGTGCGCTCTGCTTATCACTAAGCTCCGGATACTTGAAAATATTCGTCGCGCCACTGGTGTAAATCTCCATGTCGTCATCCAGCTGGATCACATTCGCTACTGCATCCAGGACACTGCTCATCACACCACTGTGGATCCCTGCCTGTTCTTTCAGTCTTGCGATCACTCCCAGATTGATCTGCTCTAGTGAAGTTCCATTCAGCGAAGTATTCAGAAGCATATTCAGCTTCAATAGTGCTTCATTGCTGAGCGGCTCATCCAGTGTCACGATCTGGTTCTTTACAATGTTGCCTTCCATCACGATCACAACGATCAGCTGATGGTCATCAACCTGTGAAAGCTGGATAAATTTTAATTTGTTCCCGTTGTAAGTCGGAGTCGAAATCATCGTCGCATAATTCGTGTTGTTCGCAAGAACCTTTGCAACCTGCTTCAGAAGTTCTTCCATCTTGTCAGCCTTCTCAAGCATCTGACCTTTGATTTCGGTAATCTCCTGTTCTTTCTGGCTCATCAGCATATCCACATACCATCTGTAACCTTTATCCGACGGAATCCTTCCTGCTGATGTGTGAGGCTGCATAATATAACCAAGCTCTTCGAGATCTGCCATCTCATTCCGAATTGTTGCCGAACTTAAATTCAGATCCGTATACTTGGAAATCGTTCTGGATCCCACAGGCTCTCCGGTCTCAAGATAGTTCTTAATGATTGCATGTAAGATCTTCGTCTTCCGCTCATTAAGTTCCTGTATGGCTTCCATATGCTACCTCCTTTTTGTTATTAGCACTCGTTATGTCTGAGTGCTAACATTTTCTACGCTTATAAATGTACCACTTACTATTCACTTTGTCAACAGGGTTTATGATTTTTTTATTTTTAGTCCGGTTCCACCCGGATATGCTGTCGGATTCCAATTCAATCGGCAAACCATTCCGATGAGCCTCTGAAAGCGAACATTATGTCAGCAAAGGCTTCCATAATGTTCTGAGTCTCATCTCCATTGCCTCAAATGAATTGGAATCCGACAGCATATCCGGGTGGAACCTCACTCAAGCCTATAATAATCGACTTGATTTGGGCGCTTACAGGACATACTATAAAGGATTTACTTGCTTTTTTAACAATACTGTATTGCGTGGGGCGGGACTTAATGGCTGCGCCATTTTCGTCCGCAAATATTGGAATCGGACTGTTTGAAGATGATGTATTTTCTACTTCCTGGGATTAGGCTGTTTTGAGATGATGCATTTTCTACTTTCTGGGAGCTCCACACTTCCACTTAAACAACAACTGGCTGGAGCAACCGGTTTTTTCCGCACATCATCAGACTGGGGCGTCCCGTCTGTATGTTTTCTGTCTTCCAGGAAGAGGGTGGGGAGTTTTGGAGGAAGGGAGCGGGCGACCAGGCAGAAAAGAAGGGATTCCAATTCATTTGAGGCAATGTAGATGAGACTCAAATCATTGTGGAAGCCATTGCTGACACAATGATTGCTTTCGGAGGCTCATCGGAATGGTTTGCCGATTGAATCGGAATCCCTTCTTTTCTGCCTGAACCGCCTGCTCCCTTCCTCCCAAACTCCCCACCCGACCGTCAAACCAAAAAATACACACCTCAGCCTCCCGGTCTGATGGTGTGCATTTCTTCTATTATATATAGTACATATCCTGACTGTATTCACTGTATTCCTGATATTTTTGTTCGAGGTCAGAGAGAAACAGATTCTCAAGGATATCCTGTAGTCCTCTGTTCAGACGTTCGATAACTTCACTCTGTACAGCCTGAGCCGCAGCTCTTCCATTCTCGGCGCCTTCTACATCCTCTTCTTCGATGAGATAATCACCTTCCAGCGCACGTAATATTTCCGCAACCGAAATCTTTGTGGCAGGCTTCGCCAACAGGTATCCCCCCTGCGGTCCTTTCACGCTTTTAATGATTCCGGCTTTTCTGAGTGCCGCAAATACCTGTTCCAGATACTGCGGTGAAATACTGTTACGCTCTGCAATTGCTGCAAGTGCAACATGGGATTCTTTTGAGTATACGGACAGGTCGATCAGTGCCCGAAGTCCGTATCTGCTTTTCTTTGAAAAATTCATATTCTACTCCGTGAAGAGCGGTGTGGAGTAATATCTGTCTCCGGTATCCGGAAGCAGTGCCACAATCGTCTTTCCTTTGTTTTCCGGACGTTTTGCAAGTTCGATCGCTCCATAAAGTGCGGCTCCCGAAGAAATTCCTACCAGGATTCCTTCTTTCTTTGCAAGCAGCTTTCCTGTTGCAAAAGCGTCATCATTTTCTACAGTAAATATTTCATCATATACAGTTGTGTTGAGTACGTCCGGTACAAATCCTGCTCCGATTCCCTGAATCTTGTGAGGACCACCTTTTCCTGTAGAAAGTACCGGTGAGCTTGCAGGCTCCAATGCAACGATCTTCACATCCGGATTCTGGGATTTCAGATATTCGCCGACACCGGTCAGTGTTCCACCTGTACCAACACCTGCGATAAACAGATCTACTTCTCCGTCTGTATCCTTCCAGATCTCTGGTCCGGTTGTCTTTCTGTGTACTTCCGGATTAGCCGGATTAACAAACTGTCCAGGGATATAGCTGCCCGGGATCTCTTTTGCAAGTTCATCTGCTTTTTCAATCGCACCCTTCATTCCCTTTGCACCTTCTGTCAGAACAATCTCTGCTCCGTATGCTTTCAGGATGTTTCTTCTTTCTACACTCATTGTCTCCGGCATAGTAAGAATGATACGGTATCCTTTGACTGCTGCAATCGATGCAAGACCGATTCCCGTATTTCCCGAAGTAGGCTCAATGATAACAGAACCTTCTTTTAATAATCCTTTTTCCTCAGCATCCTCGATCATTGCTTTGGCAATTCTGTCTTTTACACTTCCGGCCGGGTTAAAATATTCCAGTTTCACAAGGATTCTTGCCTCTAATCCTAATTCTTCTTCAATATTTTTCACCTCTACAAGAGGAGTATTTCCAACAAGCTCTAAAACACCATTATAAATTTTTGACATCGTAAGTTCTCCTTTCTTTCCTACTGTTTTGATAGGTTTAACTCGATGATGTCATTATATGCCTATAAAACCTATTTGTCAAGTATACTTTATATTTTTCTGATTTTCCAAATTTTACTCTTCCAGCAGAAACTCTACAAACACACTGTTGCTGACATCGATCCCCCGTTTTGTAAGCCATACTCTGTCATCATCTTGCTCAAGAAGCTTTAAGCTTTCCAGTTTGCAGATCGGTTCACCGTAAATATCCTCCAGACTCTTCCCAAAATACTCTGAAAATTCTTTTTTTGAGATTCCGTTCATTTTCCGCAGTCCAAGAAACATAAATTCCTCCATCTCCTCAGTTTCTGTCAGAAGCTCTGCCTGAAATTTGTTCCTGTAGGAATGTGCATACTCCCTTAACTGATCCGGGTTCGTGTAGCGACTCATTTTTCCTTCCAGCTTCCTGCATTTTCCAATCAGATCCCCGGGAACCAGAGATGCCGCACCAATTCCAAATCCCAGATACGGAATTCTCTCCCAATATCCCAGGTTGTGCCGGCAGGCATATCCCTCCTTAGCATAATTGGAAATCTCATAACGGTGATATCCGTTCTTCTCCATCAGCGTTTCCGTATCCCAGTACATCTGACGCTCCGCATCCTCATCCGGAAGCTTTGGTCCTTCTTTTGCCTCGTCTTCTACATATTTTTTATAGAAAGTTGTTCCCTCTTCCAAGATCAGACTATATGCAGAAATATGCTCCGGGGAAAGTGCCATTACCTGCTCCAGTGTACGCCTCCAGCTTTCCACCGTCTGCCCCGGAATTGCCGAGATCAGGTCTACATTGATATTTGAAAAACCATTGGCTCTCGCCAGATGATATGCTTCCCGAAATTCTTCATAAGTATGGATTCTTCCAAGCAGACGAAGTTCCTCATCATTGACCGACTGCAGACCGATACTCAGACGATTCACCCCTGCCTGTCTGTACTTTCGCAGTTTTTCTTCCGTTACCGTTCCCGGATTCATTTCCATAGTGATCTCTGCGTCCTCATCCAACGTAAATATTTCCCTGACCGTATCCATCAGCCGCCCAATCTGCTCACCGGTAAGAAGAGATGGGGTTCCGCCTCCGAAAAAAATGGAAATCACCCTGTAATTCTGCACTGTATCCGGACAGTTTCTGATCTCGTCGACCAGCATTTTCACATATTCCTCTTTTTCCTTTTCTCCGGCCGGACCGGAAAGGAAATCACAATATGCACATTTTTTCACACAAAACGGAATATGAATATATAGTTCTAAAGGCTGCATCTGCTTTTCTCCTTTTCTGTTCAAAAGGCAGGAACCTTTCCCTCGGAAACCGCTCCTGCCTTTTTGTGTATACGATGAGCCAAGTACAGATTTGTGCTTGCACAAGAATCTGTACTTGGCGAATGTACATCATCGAGCTGTTAAGCGAGATAGTGTACAAAGTATACGAATCGAGTAGGAGCCAGCCTGCTCGATTATCCTTTGTCTATCTATTTGTCGTCCAGTTTTAATACACTCATAAATGCCTTCTGTGGAATTTCTACATTTCCAACCTGGCGCATACGCTTCTTTCCTTCCTTCTGCTTTTCCAGAAGCTTCTTCTTACGGCTGATATCACCGCCGTAGCACTTGGCAAGTACATCCTTACGCATGGCTCTTACTGTCTCACGGGCAATGATCTTGCTTCCGACAGCTGCCTGGATCGGAATTTCAAAAAGCTGTCTCGGAATCTCTTCTTTGAGCTTCTCACACATCTTTCTTCCTCTCTCATAAGCACTTCCCGCAAATACAATAAAGGAAAGAGCATCCACTTCTTCTTTGTTGATCAGGATGTCCAGCTTGACCAGATCAGATTTGACATAGCCGAGCATTTCATAATCAAAAGACGCATAACCGCGGGATCTGGATTTGAGCGCATCAAAGAAATCATAAATGATCTCATTCAGAGGCAGGTGGTATTTCAATACTGCTCTGGTCTCTTCGATGTATTCCATTCCCTGATATTCGCCACGTCTTTCCTGACACAGATCCATGATCGCACCGATAAATTCGGATGTCACCATAATCTCTGCTTTTACCATCGGCTCTTCCATAAAATCAATTTCTGACGGATCCGGAAGATTAGACGGATTGGTCAGGTCGATCACTTCTCCGTTGGTCTTGTGCACCTTGTAGATAACGCCCGGCGCAGTTGTCACCAGATCCAGATTGTATTCTCTTTCCAGTCTCTCCTGAATGATCTCCAGATGCAAAAGTCCAAGGAAACCACAGCGGAAACCAAATCCCAGCGCAAGAGAGGTCTCCGGTTCAAACTGAAGTGCCGCATCGTTGAGTTGCAGTTTTTCCAGTGCATCTCTCAGATCCGGGTATTTGGAGCTGTCTGCCGGATACATTCCGCAGTACACCATCGGGTTGACCTTTTTATATCCCGGAAGAGGCTCAGAACATGGATTTTCCGCGCCTGTTACGGTATCACCCACACGGGTGTCCTTTACATTTTTCAGGCTGGCTGTAAAATATCCAACCATTCCTGCTGAAAGCTCATCACAAGGGATAAACTGTCCGGCACCAAAATATCCAACCTCCACAACATCAGCAGTTGCACCTGTCGCCATCATATGAATCGGCATTCCTTTCGTGATACATCCTTCTTTGATACGGCAGAATACGATAACGCCTTTATACGGATCATAGAGAGAATCGAAAATCAGTGCCTGAAGCGGTGCATCTGGATCTCCTGTCGGAGAAGGGATCTTTGTCACGATCTGTTCCAGAACCTGATCTACATTAAGCCCTGTCTTTGCCGAGATCAGTGGTGCATCCTGCGCTTCAATTCCGATCACATCTTCAATCTCTTCGATCACACGCTGCGGCTCTGCGCTTGGAAGATCAATCTTGTTGATAACCGGCATGACATCCAGATCATGGTCCAGTGCCAGATATACATTTGCCAGTGTCTGCGCTTCTACGCCCTGTGCCGCATCAACGACCAGGATTGCTCCATCACAAGCTGCAAGACTCCGTGACACTTCATAGTTAAAGTCTACGTGTCCCGGAGTATCGATCAGATTAAAGATATATTCCTCCCCATCCTTTGCCTTATAAACCGTGCGGACTGCCTGTGATTTGATTGTGATACCACGTTCTCTTTCCAGATCCATGTTATCCAGCACCTGTGCCTGCATCTCTCTGCTGGTCAGAAGACCTGTCTGTTCGATAATACGGTCCGCCAGTGTGGATTTTCCATGGTCAATATGTGCAATAATACAAAAATTCCGAATCTTTTTCTGATCCATATGCATATTTTCAGTCTCTCCTTTTTCTTCTTATCTATATCTGATTACTTTTCCCGTTTGCTACTGTACTGCACCAGAAAGAGTTCCACCGAGAGGATATCTCCCATCTTTCCGGTTTTTACATCTTCTTCCGTCTGTACACCAGCTTCTACGATCCCACGCAGCTCTTTCCTGGTAAATGCCTTCGCCTGTGCCCGGTACTTTCCTACCAGGAATGGCATGATTCCCACCTTGGCGGCAATCTCTTTTGGCGGAATCCCAGTACGGTCCATCTCTTTTACCTCCATCAGAATACGGAACTGTCTGGTCAGCAGGTAGAGGATCCGCATCGGCGGTTCCTTCAGTGTCAGAAGATCATAATAGTAATCCAGCGCTTTTTTCTGCTCTTTTGCTGCAACCGCATCTACCATATCAAAAATATGGTTTCCGATCTGCGTAGTACAGATTTCATCAATATCTGCTGCCGTGATCTCCGTGTGGTTCATGCAGTAACAGAATAATTTTTCCAGCTCCTGCCCGAGATTTTCCATGTCATTACCAGTCTTTGCAAGCAGATAGCGCACTGCTGCCTCCGACATCTGAAGCTTCTCCTTTTTCGCCATCCCAAGGATCCAGCGGATCAGTGTCTTTTCATCCTGCCGCTTCAGTTCTACAATATGACCTTTCTCCTTGATCGCTTTGTAGAGCTTTCCTCTCTTATCCAGCTCTGATTCCACAAAGATCATATAAGTGGTCTCCGGCATGTCCTTCAGATATTCTGCCAGCTCCGGTGTCGCATTTTTCAGAAAACCGGTATTTTCCAGAACGATCAGCCTGCGCTCTGCAAAAAAAGGTAAGGTCTCGGCAAGGTCGATAATCTCCTTCGGGTTCGTGTTCTTCCCCTCAAAATAACGATAATTCATCGTGTCACCTTCCGGAACCATCGCTTTGACGAAACGGTTTTTATATAATTTTTTCAGATAAGCTTCTTCTCCGTATAGAAGATAAATCTGCTTAAACTGTCCTGTCTTTAAATCTTCATTCAAACTTTTCATGGACTTTGGATACCATATTCCCTTCCATCTGTATACATACTAACAGCACCTCTGTCTTTCGTATTATATAGGCTTACGCCCCATTTTGCAAGTCTTTCCAGTGTTTCCGCATGCGGATGTCCATAACGGTTTTCTTTTCCGGATGAACAGAATGCTGCCCGTGGTCGGATCACTTCCAGAAGCTCTTCGCCGGTCGCATTTCTTGATCCGTGGTGTCCGACTTTCAGCAGATCATAACACGCCGGAAGTTCTCCTTTTTTCCGGAGATTCTTTATTCTCTCTGCCAACAGCTCTTCTCCGGTATTTTCCAGATCTCCGGTAAAAAGCATGGTAATTTTTTCATATTGCAGGTGAAGTACCAGAGAATTTTCATTTCCATTTTCAGATGGCTCACCTTCTCCAGGCCAGAGACAACGCATCTTCAATTTTCCAGACAGAAAAATAGTATCCATCTCCATTACCCGTACCTTCGTTCCTGCCTCTTCTGCCAGATTACATAATTTAATAAGCCTTTCATCCCAATATTTCTGTTCCGGAAAAATCAGATACTGGATTTCTACTCCATATTTTCTCCGTTCCAGAAGTTCTTCCACTGCATTTAAGTGATCCACATCCCCATGCGTCACCCACACATAATCCAGCCTCTTTACGCCCCGGAATTTTAAAAATGGTTCCAACCGGTATCTTCCTACTGCATCTACCGAACTGCTTCCGCCGTCGATCAGGTAATTTTTTCCGTTTCCGTCCCGAAAGAAAAAACAGTCGCCCTGTCCCACATCCAGCATAGTCAGCTCCATCTGCCCTCGTTTCCACTTTGGGATCCCAAGCAGGATGAGCAGGATCCCAGCTGTCACAAGCTGTCTTACCACCTGTTTCCCGGTTTGTCTGCCCTCTTTCTTTTCCTTCCTTTTTCTCCACAAATAAAATAGAAGAACCCCATAATAACAGGCAATCTGCCAGAGCCGTGGTCTTCCCGGAATCCACCTTGCCCCCGGAAGTTCCAGGAGCAGACCGCTCCCTTTTTCATAAAAAAGCAAAATCCACTCTGTTATTTTCCAAAGTGCGCTCTGCATTATATTTCCTGCCCCACACGGAATCAGCATGACTGCCATCCCTGCACTCCCGCAAAGCAGAAGCACGGATGCCATCGGAATTACCAGAAGATTCCAGGCTGGCGCATACAGGCAGGTTTCATAATAGTGCCACAATGTAACTGGCAGCAGAAAAAACCAGAGCCTCACCGACATCCGGACACTGTCTGAAAATCTGCCTTTTTTATTTCCCAAACCAATCAGATAGATACCGAGAACCGCAGCAAAAGAAAGCTGGAACCCTGCCGTAAAAAGCCGCAACGGATTTGCCAGAAGCAAACCAATTTCCGCAATCCCAAGTGCCGTCAATCCATCGTATTCCCTTCCTGTCAGCTCTGCTCCCATCCGGATCAGAAACATGATAAACGCCCGCAATGCCGAAACACTCATTCCGGTCATCACCACATAGCTCTCAAGAAGCAGACTTCCCACTACACCGGCCTGTAAAATAGAAAATCCGGTTTTCCTAAGCCCCCGGTAAAGTCCGTTGCCAAAAAAAGAAATATGCAGACCGGATATTGCCAGAATATGTACCCCACTCTCAGGAAAGCCGGAAAATCAAGGTCTTTACATGATACACAGTGTTTATTGTGTTCCCCATTTAACAAACTAATACCAAACACATTTTTCTCTTCAGACAGCCTCTCTATAAAATAAAAAGTAACAGCTTACTCTTTTTCTGTAAAAATCACAAAATTATAAAAAAATGAGGGCGAAAACATCTTACTGTCTTCGTCCTCGAATTATTAAAACATAAGAGAAAAAACTTCAGAAAACTCACATCCACGCTGATCTATTTCTTATTTACTTTTCCAATTCTACAGGTATAAAATTTACAATCCTTTAATAAACGCAACTTCTTTTTTCTTAAGAGCTTTCTTCAACTTTTCATTCTCTGCCTTTAAATCCTTATTCTCTTTCTGAGATTTTTCATACTCCATTTTTATTAACTCATTCTGCCGCTCCAAAGCATAATCCAGAATCACTTTCTTTTTCTGATGGAACACCTTGCCTTCCTGCTTCTGTCTTGCCTCATTCAAAAACTTGCTTACAGTCGGATTCTTATAGAAGAAAGCCCTTGACAATCCGGTTTTCCGAACTAGTTCACAAACCAAAAGTTGCTCTTCTTTATCCAGCATTTCTTTAATCGTGCGGATCGCGCGGTCAATTTTTTCCTTACTCGCCTTTTGATTAGACTCAACCATTTTTGAATACTTGCTCATATCCATCCCACTCCTTAATAATTTCACTTAAAATCTCATCCATCGTCTTTCTTAATTCTTCGGTTTCCTTTACCAGTAGCTTTCCGCTTGCCCGCCGATACCGATATACCGTATTCACTCCTCTATGCCCTAATAGATGTGCAATAGCAGCATCATCCAGATGCAGTTCCACAAGTTTCATGCCATAACAGTGCCGGAATAAATGTGTGGCAAAGCCCATTCGTTCTCCGTTGTCTTTGCAAATATCATTTTCGTGTATCAATGTATATACACGGTGTTTCAGCATAGAATATTGAAACGGCAGGGAAGGGTTCGACTCATTTACGAATACATATTCCGTTTCCCCGTACCTTTCGTATGTATACTCTATAGATTTCTGAATTAACTTAGCCACATCATCTGGAATCGGTTTTTCATAATAAGAGGTCTTTACCTGATACATTCGAACAATATAATGTCCATTTTCCTGATATAAGCAGTCTGTTCGCAAGGTAAGTGTATCAGAAATCCTTCCACCAAGCATCTGATGCAGGATCAGCGCACGTGCCACCTGTTCTTCCATATTAACAATATAATAGTTCAAACGCTTTATTTCCTCGTCAGAATAAATTTTAAATGCTACTTCCGGTGCTTTTGGCATGTCCTGCTTAATAAACAATTTCCCCAACTTGGGCTTGTCAATCACTTTTCCAACCTGCTGCAGCATGTTTTTTAAATTTGCCATTTCCGTTTTTAAGTTTCTTTCCTGGCCTCTTTCCAGATTGATGTAAGTCAAGTATTCTTCAATGTTTAATCGCCCTACTTCTCCTAAACTTTTAATCTCTGGATTTCTCTTGGCAAGAAACTCAGAAAACCGTCTTACCGCACGTATCTCTCCCTGTAACGAACCTACCGATAAATATTTAATCCGGATATAAGATGCCCGTTTTACCTCTTCCCTTATCGTCTCTTGTATGATTCCTGTAAATTTTATTGTCCTTATTACATCTATCGGATTCTGTCTGACCTCAAATCCAAAATTTTCCAGTTTCCACACATCTTTTTCCCATTCTGACCGTTTATCTTCCGGCTCTAAATAACGAAGCAGAAGACGTAGATACTTGATCGGTGCCGCATCCTCCTGTAAATTCTTACCCATACTTTTCATATGATGCTTTCGTGTGATTTGATAGCCATGATTTAATAGCCATGCCCTAAATTTCTTAACAAGGACTTCTTCTGGTATTGCCCTGAAGCTGTGCAGAAACGGATATTTATCTTTCATAAATCTAGCAAGTAGATTGTAAAGAATTATGTCTCCATTTACGGTAGACATACTCAACTCTTCTCCGCGGCTTCGTATGAATGTTTCCATTTCCTTTTTCTGCCCTTCCATTGTCAAAAGATCCAAATTATAAAAATGTTGTTCCATAACTCTAATATTTTTTTCAGAAATACATCCTTTTCTTTGATAGCAAGGAAGTTCTTTTATGTAAATCCTAGTTTCCATCTTTGTCACTTCTTTCTTTCCATTCACTTACCAAACTTTTCTGTTCTTTATAATATTGTTCACTTGACATATCCACATGTTTCTGAATACAGTCAATATACCGTCTTGTCATATTTTCATGTTTATGACCTAAAAATTCCCGGATTGCCTGTATGGACGCCCCGCGTTCATATAAAGCTGTGGCTACACTATGCCGATAATCGTGCGTTTGGAACACATGATCTCCGCATCTAATTCCCTGTTTTTTGCACCATGCCACCATTTCATGCCAATAGTGTGTTGACAAAAATGGTCCTCCTTTGGAATTTTGGAACACATAAGAGTCTATACCGATTTTCTTTCGTTCTATATAAACCATCATGCTACGATATAATATCATCGGGATTGGAATTACCTTTTCCATCTTCATTTTGTGCTGGTAAATCCTAAGCCAGGCAACCCCCTCCTTCAGATAATATCCTTCCCGTTTTATGGAACATACTTCATTGATTCGTAACCCCAAGCACCATAAATGCAGATACATAAGCCTCATGTCTTCTGGCAACTGGTTTAATTTCTGTAAGATCTCCGTCACCGTATTCTGTGGTACGGACCGATAATGATGTGGTACCGGTTCCCGCTTTATATAATATTCTGAATAAAACGGAACCTTGCTATAATATCCCCTCGCTGTCAGGAATCTAAAAAAGCAATGGATTTCAGCCACCTTATCGTTAAATGTTGCAATTTCAACACATTCCTTTTGCAACTCTCTCATATATAAATCAATCTCTGCTGCAGTTAATTTATCTACTGCAAGTTTTTCTTTATCAAGAAAACGCAGAAAAGCTTTTGTAATATACGTCCGTGCCCATATATTTTGAACAGCAGCTCCAGTTACACCCAACTGATATTTTACATACATCTTTAAATATTCTCGGTTATGTTTATCTAATATATCTAAAAATGAAATTCGTTTTACCGGTCTTGTCGGATCATAACGGGTTATATCAAACTGGAAACGCTCCAAATACCATACATTTGCATCCCAGTTAATATCTTTAGCCTGCAAAAAAAGGATTCTCTGTACTTTATCCACAATCTGAGGATATCGGTTATTTACAAGAGGAACTTCTTTTGCTTTACTAAAATACTCATCAATCTGATTTTGTTCTAGCTGTGTTAGATCCGAAATCCCTCTGTCTATGCAATACACATAAAAGAAATGCAAAGGGGCAAGATACCCCCGCCGTAATTTACGCTCAGAAAAGTTTTCTAATGCATAATTTAGAACTGTAAAAATCTGATATTTCAGTCTCTGTGATGTCTTAATTGAAAAATCCCATATAATTCCTTCTGCATCCTTGCAATAGTAAAATTCCTTTGCCAAATTATAATCCGGATGATAACCCAAGTAAATTCTCTTCTCTTGATACTTTAGCCGAATTCTAGTTTCCCTTATACTGTTATTTCTTTTTTTAATATCAGATAACTTTAGTTTATCTAAGCCGCTTAGATACCATGGACGGTTTCTTTTATTTATGGTTTTCTCCAGATATTGTTCATAACTCACCCTGACATCCCAGTCAATTTCTTCCAAACTATATATCTTCTTCTCCACCATAAATGCATACACTTTGTTCTTAAGAGTCTGTTCTACTGTGTCACATTCTTCCAGCTCTTCTTTTAGTTTTACAAATTCTTTTTGCTTATGAAACATTCTCCAATCCCGTAAAGATTTTTGGTATACACCTATCAACTTTCTGTCTTTAATTCCATGTTCCTGAAGCCATAGTGCATACGAATCAATCAAACTATCTTCAATTTCTGTTACATCGTACACATTTTTCAAATATAAATACTCTATCCCACGCTTTATAAATCTCTTTTCCCTTACCGGGCACTCCTCTATCTGTCTTTCTAAATATTCGGCATTCTTCTTTTCTTCATAAAAGCAATTAACCACTTCCATTGTCATATTTAACCAACTCCTATAACAATTTATCCGCCATATATAATGCTGCATTTTTGCGAAAAAGCTCTTCACTTGCTTCAACCAACTCTTCATTGCTAATGTTCAGATAATTAATAGTTGTCTGTAGATTCCTATGCCCCAGCGCCTGACTGATCAATTCCAAACTCCATCCATTCTTCCGGCGCTCGTTTGCAAAATAGTGCCTGAGCATATGAGATGTAACTTTAATCTGTGTCTTCTTTTGTAAACGGCGAAGCATTGCATTGACTGCATCTTCTGTTAACGCTTGTCCGGCATGTTCTCCAGATAATGTAATAAACAAATATTCTGATTCTCGCAATAATTTTCTGTACTTAGCATAGTAAAAGAGCAGAATGTCAAAAGTATCTTTGCTAACCTTTGCCCACCTGTCTTCCTCATATTTTGCACGCACTTCATTTTCATTGTCTACTCTTGGCTCAACGCGTATCCGACACCCTTGGTAATCAATGTCCTCCACATAACGTACCCCTAAAAGCTCTCCAATGCGAAATCCGGTCTCAGCTAATAAAAGAAGTAACAACTGATCCCTGCAATTTGTACATGCATCCAAAAGAACGATAATATTTTTTCTCTCTATGGTTCTCCCTTTTGATGAAACTGCATTCAAATATCCATCAAATGACCGGCACAGCTTGGTCTTTCTAACGCCTATAGCATTTGTATACGAAATTGTCTTATCTGAAAGAACCAGCAATGAGCCAAACTGTTCATATTCCATTTCAAGAAATTGATAAAAACCAAACACATCATGTAAATATGCATTGCAGGTCCCATTATCTGGAATTTTCCTTACTTCCCCGGAAATATGCTTTCCTCCTTTAACCCAATAGAGAAAGTTCTGAAAAAATTCCATTTGTGCACTATAAGTCATCTCATAAACATCCTCAAACTGTCTCCCCTGTTCTTTCAAATATCCCATAAAATAGGATAATGAAAACGCAATACGCTTTACTGTATTGGGGGAACGATTTGAAGTTGTCTTATGCTTCAAATATTTTGTTGGATATACACAGATACTGGCATCCTCTGTCCGGCGAATCAGAAAATAAACTTTTCCATCATATCTCACATTTCCAACCTCATAAGTCTTCAAATTTCGATCACCCCCTCTTTTACTATATCTACATTATACACACCTTTTCTTTTTTATGTCAATTATTATTGATATGGATTATTATATATTGATTTTCTTTTGTTTTAAATCTACACACTTAGCAAAAATAATTTCCCCTACTAATTATCTGATTGATTGTTCCATTCCCACATGATATAGTGAAAATGGAGGTTTTATTATGAACAGTCAATTTGATAAATCAGCATTTTCAATACTCCTCAAAAGAGCACTTGGAAATCGAACACAAAAAAGTTTTGCCGAAGATATTCAAATGAGCAAGGAGCACCTTTCCCGTTTAGTAACGCAAAAACGGGAGACTCCACCTACTATAGATACTTTAACCAAAATTGCCTTAAATTCACAAAACAGAGTTTCTTTGCAAGAGTTACTTTCTGTTTGTGGCTATGATCCAAACACTATATCCGTTCCTGCTACCATCAATCATATGATGGAGACCGTTAAGCTTGCTTTATCGCATATTCCATATGATTTTTCCGAACATTTATGTGATAACACCAGCTTTTACCAAATGACTTCATGTTTTGCAAACGGTCCCATTCACCGTTGGTATTTTCATTTTCTTTCAGACAATACTTTTGGAACTGTAGAGCATGAACTTTCTACCAATCTTTTAAGTTTAATATCAAAAGAAATGAAGTCTGACGACAAAATCAGCTTTGTTACTTCGATTCCTTTGTTATTTCAGTACTACATGGAACACCGGCCTCATAATTTAAACTTAAACCTTTCGTTCATTCTAATTAACGAACATACATTAACTGTTTCAAAAGAAATAGTGCTTCAAACTGCCAGCTCAATACCTTATGAAGTTTTAAACAACTATACATTCCCATCAAACCCGGAATAATTCCGGGTTTTTTTATTGCATTAGCTCACAATTTTATAATGTTTATCCTCTTAAAATATAAAAAGTATGCATCTTCTACATTTCTGTAAATTTTCACACAAAAAACTCCTAGAATCACTTTACTCTAGGAGTTTTTATGTTGGTCTGGTTTTCCATCCAATCTGTCTGCGTTGCAGTTGTAAATATTATAGATAATTTGTAGTTATCTGTTGTGAATATATATATATTAATGTTGCATGAGTTAAAGGGAGAATTATGGAAAGAAAATATACATTACCTCAGAACTTAGTCCTTTTAATATCTGGTGTTCCTGGTGTTGGGAAAACCACTCTTTCTAATGAACTTCTTAAGATACATAAAGAAATCCGACTAGTCGAAGAAACGGATATAATACGAGAAATTTTAAGAGGATATAATGATTATTTGTTTCAAGAGCATGGTTTTTTGCAAAATAATATTTATTCGCATCATAAATTTCTGACTTATGATATGGCAAAAAACCAAGGTAAAATCATGAAAAACTCTATTATAAATATTATTCAACGTCAACAAAGGAAAGGAATTCCATCTATTATAAATGGTGTACATATTATTCCTGAAGAATTATATGTACACCTAAAGACATCCAATATTGTATACATTAATTTATATGTAGATTCAGAAAAAATCCTATGGGCCCGTTTGAAAAAGCGAGATTCTCAAAAATATAAATTAGAATGTATACCTCTTTTATATCAAACTAACATTGATTTGAAGAATAGTATATTACGTTTAGGAGAAAAGATTTCTTGTTATAATATTAATGTAAGCTTAAATTCAATCTCAGAAACGCTTGCTGAAATAAATGAAATCTTTTATCATTTATATGGTAATTAAAATAAATCTACAGCACCATTCCAAACAGCGCAATACTTTTCGATACATTCTTTTCCCCGTTCAGAAGTGGCACTGAAAACTTCAAATTTTGAATCTGTCATTATTTGAGGTTGACCATTTTCATCAAAATGTGGTTTAGAATAAATAATACAATTATCTAAACGAATTATAATTTCTTCTCGCCGATTAGAATATTTGCGAAAACATTTTTGGAGGATTCGATTATCACCAATCTGATATTTGGCTCTTTTTATTGTAGCATCTAATTCTTGTAAAAAGATATCTTGTTGTTTGTGTGCAAATTTTACTTCTTCCGCTTCAGGATTTAAAAACATACATCTAAAATCGATGCCAGCCATATTGTCTATTATAGATTTTTCTTCCAAATATTCAAACAATTCCTTGAAATTTCCACCAAATAATTTCATGTTTTTTCTTCCATAAATCCACAGGTATTTTCCAGTATATAAGAATGACTGCACAACTGCTTTCCATAAATCAAATGTTTCAAATCCAGTCATAAAATATGCTGTTTTATTTCTATAAATAGGACTTTTTACTTTGAAAGATTCATTATTTAACAATATATCAACAAAATCTTCACACTGTATATCCACCTGACGATATTTATCTTTTATATTTTCTACATTTTTAATAAAATTTGAAAGAACATTTCTCGTATATGATGAGTCACGTAATCCAAAACAATTTATAAATGATGCTTCAAAATCTGCACCATTTATATTAATTTCTCGAACAACATTCATTGGATTATCTATCCATGAATGCCAATTGGGATCATTATCAAATAAAAGTGGAATAACCGTTTTGTTTAATCCACAAGCAAACCCCGCTTCATAAAGTAGCCAGGGTGATTTTTTATTTTCTTTGGTAAAGCAAAGTAATAGCAAATCACAGTCTTCTATTTTTTTAATTATTTTCTCTTGAACTTTTTCGCCTGCTGAAATATTTTCCTCTGACATAAACACATTTGAATGAGGATCAAGGCTTTCTATAAGATATTTTATTTCTAATGCAAATTCTCTACTCTTAGCTTTAGACCAACTCACAAAAATATTTGGCATATTATATTTTCTTCCTCCATTTTATTGTCCTAAATTCAACAGATAACTACAAATTATCATGCTAATTATAACAAATTTCTCCAAATTTTTCCATACCACATCCAAATTTTCTTGTACCTTTATATTTCCTGAATCATATACTAAAGGACCGTACAATTTCGTATATTTCGGAGCCTTGTAAAGTAATATTTTCGGTATATTTCTATCACAACAAGACCGCCTATAAAGCCGGTCAAAAAAATAATATTAAGTTCCTTTTTTCTATGCCACTTTTATTTTCATAGCATTACGCGGATGATATTGTTGAAGAATCTCCGCCTGTTTTCTAGCTGCTACATGTATATATATCTGTGTCGTTTTAATTGAACTGTGACCTAGAATTCGCTGTATACAGCTAACATCTACTCCTTCTTCAATTAAATATGTGGCGAAAGAGTGCCGGAACATGTGAGGCGTAATGTTCCTACGGATTCCTGCAGCTTTGGTATATTTTTTCAACATAAGTCTGATAGACTGCTCTGTAAATCTCCCACCCCGATTATTCACAAAGAAAAATCCACAAGCTTCTATTTCTTTTTTATTTTCTAAATAGTATTCTCTCATCCATTCCAATACTTCTTGATTTCCAATTTGAACATAACGTTCTTTATTCCCCTTCCCCTTAAAACAAATCAAACCTGATTGTAAATCAACACACTCCACTCTAATATTAGAGATTTCATATACTCTTGCCCCAGTTGCAAAGAACATCTCTACTATCATAATATCACGCTGCCAAGTTCCAACCATTTTGCCCTTAGAATCAGGTTTATGGTTATACATATAATTTAGAAGACTTTCAATCTCTTCCCGTGGAATAATCCTAGGTAATACTACTGCTTCTTTAAATTTTACTTTTATTTTTCTAAATGGATTTTCTTCAATTAATTCCTCTTCTTCCAGATAATTATAAAATGCTTTTACACTTGCCAGTTTACGTTTCACTGTCTTTTGCTTGAAATCTATATGTAGCTTCGTAATATACTTCTCGATCTCCGCCTTTCCGGGCTCTTCTCCCTCTACCCATTCAAAATACTGTCTCAGATCAATCCGATATGCTTTTAATGTTTTATCGTCAAGCTCCTTTCGATATTTGCAAAACACTAAATATTGCTCTTGTAACTTTCGTATCTCCATAGCAGGCTCCTCCAAAATCTTTTTTGAAAAAGTGTAGCATATACACAATAGAAAATTCCATCTTCTCTCTACAAATCTTTACTGACAATAAGATATTATCTTATTAAAATCCGAGATGAACATCATGATAGACTTTGATATTACACCGATCAAAGAATTTTATAATCGGATACCAATTATATGGATGATGTATCATTGCTGAATCCAAAAAAAGCGATCTGGCTATGCCAGACCGCTCATTTCATATTATTACATATTATTCTCAGACCATGCTTCCAGTTGTATTCCGATGTTTCCAGTATATCCCCAGTCATCAGTTCCTATATATCTTCGATCTTCTCCATTATTAATGAGCGATACTTTAGATATTACTGTTCCCCAAAAATTCACTAGAATATGAGAACTTATTTCACATGGGATCCCCATACACTCATCATCATGCCGCACTTCATAACAGTAAAAGCCTTCTGGAACACTTTCTCTTTGAATTCTTTCCGAAGAAAAAAGTGCCAAAGTATCAAAAATTTCTATTTCCTCAAAAGTTTCTTTCCTTGCATCATATCTATCCATATTTACCTCTTCTTTCTACTACGAAATATCTACCTGTCAGAATAAAACACAAAAGGTATCTCTATTTAAGACCTTTTAATATAGGCATGTATTCAAATACTGCTTCACCACATTTAATCCAGACTGGTTTTCAGACGGTATTTTACTTTCCTCTTCCAACCATTCAAGAAACTCTCTTCTTTTTTCTTCACATTCCCGCACAACACCCCTAAGTCTTCGGATTTCCTGCTGGCAAGAAATTATTCTTTCTTCATCTGTCATATCAAACTTCTCCTATTCTCTTTTTTCGTAATATAAATAATAACACTAATTCATTTTGCAAATCCAATTCTCTTCAGTAGCTATTTCGTTTGCTTTCAGTTGATGTTCCACCTTTGGTCCAGCAAGTAAGAGCATTCTGAACAATTCCGGAAGATGCTCTTTTCCCAACTTTTCCTCAAACTGCTGTATCCACTGCTCCTGAATTTTATTTGAAATACTTATCTTCCGGCAGTCAAATCCATAACCTTCTGGTGCTGTCATCTGCAATTCATCTGCCACTTTTTCATAAAAGATTGTCAAACTCATCGTTTCAATGAAAGCATCTACTGTTTCCTGTGTTATTTCTTTTACCGTTTTCATTTATAATCTCCTCCTATCAGATTAACAAGGTCCTCCTGCTGCACCATGAAAAGCTCCTGCCGGGTATTTCCATTTGCCTTTTACATAAACAGACTCGACTGGAAACTCTCCCGTAAGCAGACTTTGAATCGCTTCTTTATCACCATGATATACACATGAGTCCGCACTACCGATATAAGTTTCCAAATCGCAATGGTTATCCAGCGTAAATCCAAGAATTTTTTCGTCCTGGCATAAAAGAGCATATTCTTTCGGATACAGTTCCCTGATTCCTGCAAATAATCGGGGAGTAGAAAAAATACACATTGCACAACTACAGCGGTTCCAACCTGCCCGGTAACAAGGATGTGGGTTTACTTTATGCCGCTTCAGCACTTCCCAAATATCTCTTTCACTGTAATCAATAACCGGACGCCATTGGTGTACAGTACGGTGGTGTTTGGAAACTGCATTGGTACGGTGAATTTCTATTTCATTATATTTGCTTCTCCCAACGGATTCACCACGTCTTTCTCCCGATACAATTAATAATTTTATATCCTTTCGTGTCTTTGTTAAATTAGCAGTCACACTATCCTGAACAGATGCCTTTAAACTTCCGCTACACCAACGTCCCTGATGTGTGCTCCCTTTTGCTGGAAATTTTTGTCTTTTACCACCCGTATTCTCTAGTTTCTGCATACTGTTCATGTTTCGCAAAACGGTATCTGCTACCATGATCTTTAGATAAGCAGAACACCAGCACCGACTCAAATCTCCACTTTTCATTGGAAATTTCATTCGATAACCGAATTCCGCCAGTTTATTTTCCATTTCTGATATTGCTGCCGCTTTTAACTTTTGACATTCCATATACTTTTTTGACGGAGGACATTGATAAATTTCCCCTGTCTCTGGATCTACCCATTCAATTAATTCTGATGTCCCAATACGATACAGTTCTCCAAAAAATCCGTTTTTCCTCCAGGATACCCGAAGTGGAATCTGTTCTGCTTCTGCAAATGAGCGTATATAATTTGCAGTACATCTCCAATCCATAGTTCGTGAAGGGTGTCCACCGTCTATATCATGATGCCAAAACTCGATTTTGGATTTTGGTACGCCTAACTCCAATAGCTTGTAATAACAGGCAATGCTGTCCTTACCACCAGATATTAAAACTATAACCAAATCATACATTTCCAAAGGCAGTAATTCTTCAAGATAGATCTTTTTCATATACTCTGTGTCTTTCCTTCCAGAAACCCTTGGACGGATTCTTTTACCCATTCCATAGATCGGAATATCCGATTTTCCATATATAACCGGAGTCTCTTTGGTACAATCAGCATCCCGAATGAAATCCGGCTGGAACAGAGTAAGCTGACCGTTTGACTGCTGAAAATATCCTTCCGTTTTCTTCAATACTATCCACCTCATTTTAAAATCCTATTTCAAACATTCTTTTTCTACCAAAAGTGCTGTTTTCCTTTGCCCTGAAAAATATGATTTTCCATTGTAGATCCAAGTACTCCCACGTGGTGCAGTCATTGAACCGGTAATCTTTCTCCAGCCTGTAGGCATTGCTGTATATAGTTCTACATCTGTTCTTATTGCAAATTCTATAATCCTGTCAAATTCTCCCATCCTTTCCTCCCTTACGTTTCCACCTTTGCTACTTTGCGTAAAAAGGAAAGAATTTTATCTTTCCTTTTTACGTCTCATCATATTTCCGTAGCTTTATGTATGCTGACAGTTTTTCTTATATCCTTTTAGGTACAGGTTATAATCATTCTCCCTTGTTATAAACCTAATCCAGTAGTCTGCTGTGCGGCCATTCATAAAAAAATTATACTCATTTTCACCCACATGCGAAGATGGATGTCCCTTACAAAATTTTCTTAATATTTCCAGATTATAAAACTGTGTCACCAGACAGCGATAAATGTCCTGTGATTCCCGGTTAAATGCTTTCGTCCAAAGCTCACCTCTACAAGGAAAATAGTTACCATGCCATCCGTCTTCATTCCAGTATGCACGAATATGTCCTATTTGGGCGTCCGGATGTTTCCCTGACTGTAAAGAATCCGGTGCTTCTGAGCAATGCTCAAACACATCACGAAAATTGCAGGTTTCCATCAGCTCAAACAACATACTTTCCTTTTTACTCATATAACCCCTTCTTTCTATGCGGCATTTTCCTCCGTCATTTGTGTATCACATTCCGGACAACTATATAAAATTCCATGTTCTGTAATCTGCTCGCAAAGTTCTTTATCACCGATCATGTGCCATAACAGATTGTCCAAAACGCCTTTCAAAATTACATTTTCACCATTCTTACCAGATATGCTTCCGTATCGTAACGTTAACTCCTGAAACAGCATTTCGTAAGAAAGCTTTCCGGTCTTAGAATTTTTGACAGCACTATGGATTACCTGCTGCATATTTTTCCTTTCTTTCCATAGTTTCTGAAGCTGCTCTTTTCCTGTCATATCTATTTTATTATTCATGGTCCTCCTTTTCCAATTACGCTGCATGTTCAAAGGTATCCGGCATTTCCATAAGATCTGCTTCCAATACATCTGCCAGATATTTTCCCTGAAACAACCCGCCATTGATTTTTACTTTCTTTTTGCGCATCTCAGCATAAGATTCTATGCGAAGCTGCCTGCTCTTGTCTGCCAGTTTTTTATCACTTGCCGTAATCCTTTTCTGTATTTCTCTCTGCCACTCTTTTAAGAATTCAGATGCCTCTTCAATGTCTTTATTCTGTCTGTCATATTCTGTCCGTTTCTGTCGTATTACTCCGCCCGGCTCTACTTCTAATGTATAATACGGTTTGTCCGGCTGTTCTGTCTTACGCAGAAACAAAATATAAGTTTCCTGCTCATTGATGCGTTCCAGATACTCTGTTTTCTTATCTATGCAATGGTGAAGTGCCTGTCCTTCCTTTAAAATGTCTTCAATACAATGTGGAGCTAAAACAGTAAATATTTCATTGCCGTATTCATATTTTTTGTCTAAACCTGAGAGGATTTCATTGATGTTCGGATATTTGTCAGCAAGTTCTCCCGCTGTTACAGACAGGCGATTTTCTTCAATATATTGAATAATTTCTTTATGGCGCTGATATAATTTGGATGTCCGATACACAATCTCATCATCCGTATCCATCTTAATCCTCTTTGCCATTGAAAGATAATCCTGCCATGTGATAAGCACCTGAGAAATACTGTCTTTTCGCCGTCCTTTCTGACGAGTCAAATAATTTCTTATTTGAACAAAACTCATTTTCGGTTGAATAAACTTTAAATCTTTAGGTTTTATGTTGTTATTCATAAACCAAAAGATTAAATCGTCATCTAAATAATGTGCGGATGTATTTTCCTCCTGAAGCCACACAAGATATTCTAATCCCCCATCCCGTTCTCTTAAGCGTTTTAAAGCGTTTCTGCTGATCCCAAGTCGAGTATGTAACGCACCGTGTTGTTGTGTACAGGATATTTTTTCCGGGTAATTCATGACTTCCTGTGACAAATTATATAAGTTTGCTTTAACTAGGTGTTCCAGTACAGGTGCCCTTCTTAATGATATAAAATAGTCCCGTGGTCTAAAGACGCTTTTCTGTTTTAAAATCTCAGGAAGACCAGACATTTTCAATTCCTTTTTTGCAAGATCAGGAATGGTCGTGGGATATACTGCTCCAGAACAGTTAGAAATATATCTATAATAATAGTACCAATATCCCCCTCTATTTGCTTCTCCCTGTATCCAACGGGCGCCTCTTTTTTTATAATCATCAAAGTAAAAAGCAGTTTCGTTAAAATCCTTGTCATACAAATACCGATTTTCTTCCGAGCTGAGAACTACCGGATTCCGGTAACTGTCTTTTCCCACAGCCATGCGGACGGAAAACTCCCTTATTATAAAGCCAGGATGACAACGCTGGATTAAATACGCCGTTTCCTGTTTTGTCCATATCCGACCAAATTTTCCGATTGACTTATATGTTATAGTCTGACCGCAATTTGGACATACACCTTCTTCGTTGTATTTTGGTTTCTCTACAGCCACTTTTTTACCACAGCAAGTACAATACCCTTCTGTTGAGCCGCTCCTTTTATAGTAGTAAAATATAAAGTGTTCAGAAATTGCTCTGCGCAGAACCCATTTGTTCCAGTCTTTCGGAATACTGCGAACAGGTTTTAATATCTGATCCCATTCATCTGTTTTGCGCTTGTACTGCCTGTCTAAACGTTTTGTCCGTAGAGATGATTGGTATTGGCATATTGAATAAAAATCACCCTCTCCTATCTTCAGATATTTCTTGATCTTCTCTGCATCTTTTTCGGAAATATAATGTTTAAAGTTATAACAAGAAAGACCTGCGTCAAGATTTTCCAGCATTGCAGTTCTCCATTTACCGGTTTCTGTTTCCAGTGATAAGTATTCTCCTTTTTTCCTATCAAAATAGACAATATACATCGGATATTTGGAACCCGAACGCACAAATTCCGTTTTAAAGACAGAAAGTATCAAATAGCCTTTTTCAATTTTAGCCTTTATATAACTATTGTATTTATATTCTTTTCTCCTGCCCCATGCATTATCAATTACAGGTATATCTTTTTCTGCCTGTTCTCTCAACTGTTTTGTCAATTTAGGCGGCGTTAATGTAAGTAAGACACTTTTTTTCATGCACAAACCTCCTCCTGATCATTTGTAATTCCTTTTACAGTATAATCAATTTTCGGATAACATCTGCTTCCATCAATTTTTAAAAATGCCACTTCCTCTATTGCAGAACAATTTTCTTCCTCTTTCAAAAGTACAAGGATATCGCCCAAATTCCCTGATGCAATTGGATTTTTCCCACGCACAACTACAAAACCGTTATACGCCTTTCCACATTCTTTTTTCACATGTCCATTCCAGTTCCGTTCGGGATGTTCTACCATATAAATTAGTCCTTCAAACAGCAGCTGCTCTATCGTAAGCCGTTTAACCAGCTGCATCTCGGTACAGGAAATTTTACTGTCAATTTCATCTTCATCAATATCACCTGCTGCATCCACTTCGTAATAAACTGAGTTTTTCCAGTCAGAATAATAATCAAGACAATCCATTGGGTTTTCTGCACAGTGAAATCCATTTTTCCTGCAATTAGCCTGATCCGTTTTGTTTATCCCGTCTTCATTAAATTTGTAACCGAGACAGGTTAAATCCTTTTTAAAGCCTTTATACGCCTTCATCCGTTTCCTCCTCTCCCAACTCCTAACTGTCCGAATTCGTCATATCAAACAATGACAGCTGAATGTTCTCCGGCTGTTTCTTTTTCGGTGGTACTGTATTCTTAGTTGGTACTGCTGAAATCGGTTTTTCTGAGGATGAGGATTGTGTTTTACGCTGTATACTCTTTTTTTGTTTGCTTACCCTTTTCTTCTGCTCTTTCGCTCTTTCCTCAGCCTCTTTTTTTGCATCATCCAGTGCATAGTAATCTTCTGCCCATTGATACACCTGAAGTTCTGAAATCCCCAGCGCCACATTCTGATTCCGTCCTGTCGCCGGCTGCTTGCCGCTGGTTTTCTTTTCATGTTCTTTTTTAGCAATTTCATAGGCTTGTTCCATAATATAATTCATACATTTCTGAATTGTTTTATGTTTCTGAAGTACCTGCATACCAAAGACTGGGTTATCTTCTGCCTTTCTGATTAAATACTTGGAAACAATATCTGTAAACATCTGATCCTTGATAAGCCACATTTCAGCTCTTAATTTCTCAACCGCAGAGTCGTATTCCCTTTCCTCAAATGGAATTTCCGCAAGCTGGGCACGTTTTCCGGCTATAAAGTCCTGAACATACTCTTCCGGAACAAGCCATTCTGACGCCAGCAGCTTTAATTCTGAAAAATTCTCAGATGATCTCAAATGAACCGCCATTGCATTCAATTCTTCTGTACTGTGAATCATCGTTTCAAACAATTATAAAACCTCCTTCATAGAAACGGAGAGCCCGAAGACTCTCCATACATTTATCAGGCTACCTTATCATTTTGCATAGCCTCTTCCATTTCTTTTTCTACTTCTTTTGCAATTCTTCTCCGTTCTTTGTCATCATGTTCCAAAAGCCCCATGAGTTCAATCAAAACACGAACACACCATTTATTGGATTTCCATTTTTCTGCAAGAACACGAGTCTCTTCCACTACGGCTTCCCAGTCTTTTTCCTCCATTTCACGTTCACGATACTGTTTATAGATTCCGTAGCACTCTTTCATTACCTGTGGCACCGGAATAGCTGCTGCCTCATCCAAATTGGCAAGAAGTCCCATCAGCATCCGGTGATTCTCATATTTCTTACAAATTTCCTGAATTCCAATCTGTGATGTTCCACGATAAAGAGACATGAAATCATTAAAAATTGCCGCTATCATTTTTTGATCTGTCATTCCCTTCCTCCTTTCTAAGCCAGCTCAAGGTCATAAATATTTAACTGCCCCTGTATCTGCCAATCCTCGTCCGTCTTTACTGCCTGTTTTTTTGGTATCTCTGTTGTTCTGAGCGGAATAGAACGGACTTTTTTTACACTCTCTTGAATTTGATCCCGTAACATGCCGGGTACTCCGAGTTCCCTCATTACAACCAAATTATCTTCTGAAACCGCATTGAGCAGACTATGTACTTTACCGTATATCTCCATAACCCCTGTCTGCTCTCTCTGCTTTTTACTCATACAGAAAAGTTTGGCCATCAGATAGCGGTAATCAGAAGAAGCCTGATATTCTTCTAATGCATTCAAAGCCTGTGTCCTGATTGTATCAGCCTGTGCCATGTATTCCTCCGGCATTATTTCCGGAATCTCGCATACCAATTTACTTCCGAGAAGATTCAACTTACTTTTTAACTGCAGGATTTCCTTTCGGTATCTATTCAGAATTATTCCATCCGTACACATGCTCTCAGCATCTCCATAGGTGTAAACCTTTTCCCATTCATACAAAAGCATTTTTAGTTTCTGCTCATACGCTCCCAGAGAACTCTTGTCCATATCATCTTCCGAATGATACAGATGAATCCTATCCCTGTTTTTCATTATCCTTTCCTTTCACTTTCTCAATCCGTCTTCGTACTGTAGATGGATAACAGTTAAAAGCATTTGAAATTTCCTCTAATGTATATCCCGCCTTTCTGAGCTGATACATCATTTCTCCAACCTCGTCACTGTCCATGTCTTCCCTATATTCTGTTTTTATTTTCTTTCTAAGGATCTTCTGGCAGAGTGGGTGGTTCGGTCCATACTTATACATCAGTACCGACTCATACACGTCCAAACCGCAGAATATTGCTATCAGCAGACAATAATATCCGCTGTTTTCATCCCACTTCCCCATGTCTGCACCTCCCTTACATATAACTCAGCCGGTAACTTCCCCGGTGATTTGTAAGGAACTCATTCCGGTGTTCATAGAGAGTGGCGCGGATACGTTCCTTATAATGCTTATTATTCACAGCCTTTGGATGGTCTTTTAGTTCTTCATACAGTTGGGATAATGTTACGATACCTCCCAAATGTTCCATGACCGCACACACAAGATGAAACCATGTGAGGGCTTTTGAGTCCTGTTTCTGAAGATAAAAAAAGCCACTTTTTCGAAAAGAGTACGGTATCTGAAATACATTCTCTTTCTGAAACAGCAGCAAATGTTCTGTGACGATTGGGATTAAAGGATGCCGGCTATGATAGCTCCGGCTGCTGGATGAACAGCTGAACTGTGCTTTTACAATCCATGATTTCATCGTGCCGATTGTCATTACGTCGTTTGCAATAGAATGGAACTCCCCATTTTGACGTATATCACCGACTAATAATGCCAGTACGCCTCCTGAACGCAGACTGAAAAATAACTTCTTAATTACATGATTGAGTTTTTCAATAAAATCTGCATAGTTATCGCAACGGCTTAGATCATCAGCATGAGGTTTTCCCCACATATTACCGGAATACCGGATAATGGAATGATATGGTGGATGAAGAAATACAAGATCCGCACTATCTTCCACATCATCTTTCAGGGCGTTCCATCCGCCAAGCCCACATGGCAGTTCGGGATTTAAGTCATACTGCACACATTGAATCCCTAAATCTGCCGCAACGTCACCGCTGGTTCCGGAACCACACATTGGATCTAAGAGAAGGAAGTCCTCCTTTCTCCGATGTGTTTGACATTCCCTGACATACTGGGTAATCTGACGGATAACTTCCGGCGAACAATTTCCCTGCCAGTTGCTACTTCCACCGCTGCCTCTTTCCGGATATGCAATAAATGAGGTAAGATCACGTCCTATGCAATGTGTCAGATCCCATACCCCTAATGTCTGCACAATCTTTTTCCATTCCGTTCCAAATTCATTCTCTAATAAGCGTTCTGCTCTTTTTAATTCCTTTTCATACACTTCATCCCACTTTCCTTTCCACCAACACTTCTAAAAGATATTGTTCCGGCACCGTTCGCAATACGACACCGGAAAATTCATTTCCAATCTTTTTCAGTTGTCTTTTGCTTCCTTTCTTTATCTGGTTCAAAAGACCGAAAGCTTTTCCCTCGCATTCTGCAATGTACAGATGTTTCTCCTGATCTAAACGGAAATTAATTTTAGAACCGTTTACAATATCGTATTGGCCTGCCATTAAAACTGTCATTTTCATTTTTTTGCTCACACTACAACTCCTATCGTTCAAACATTGGATAACTGGTAAGTATCCGAAATCCCCAATCAGCTTGTGGATCTTTTACCAGAACCAAACATGCTTTTCTTAAATTTTCATTCAAACGATCCTCTCCTTTCCGAAAACCATAACCTATCGTTTGAGGGAAACGCCCGATCAATGAGATATAGTCATTGCTGCTGTTTTTCAGCCAAAACACAATATCTGAATCATAAAATTTACGCATCAGACCACTTGCAACTGCCGCCGCAACATTTACATCCCAGTATGAAGTAGCATAACGGATATCCTCTTTCGTCAGTCGGTTCTTCAGTACCATGAGCTGAATGTCGGTATGTTTGCGGAGTGTATGACCGCCAAACAATCCTACTTTGTCAAGATTTTCCCGTATTGTCTGTAATGTACTTTCAATCAGTTCATCCGGGATACCAGTAAATAAATCCACCATACGTCCTCCTTTCACTTACGGATATACAGATACCGATACCCCAGCGGATATCAGTACATAAAATAAGAAGGGAATTTCTGCCCTTCTTCTGTAAAAATCCAAAATATAACTGTTATCCGCTTTTCTAATGTCTCATTTTTTTATTCGGATTAGCATATCCTCCTTCCTTCATATTTCATGAAAATTCCCAAAACGCAAAAAAAGACATAAAAACCCATTTCTGAATTTTTATGTCTTTCTTAACCTTATCAGGCTGTGCCTTAAATTTAACTTCCGGTATTTCACCGGAACAAACTTACTTACTGCATTTTGATATTCCCATGCACAAATTTCTAATCCACCTATAATGTAGCACAATATATGTCATTAGTCAATCATGCATTATCTATATATTGTATTTTTATGAAGTGTTTGCGATAAAGTCCTTATAAATATAATAATATTAAACAGTTTTATTACGCAAAGAAACGCTGAATGAATCCCCGATATTCTTTTGATTTGATTATTTTTTTAATTTCAACTAAATTCTAGTATACTCTTTTTCTGCCTAGAGTTCATCTTCATATAACTATTATAACCCTTTTTAGCCTATTCCTAGCCTTCTTTCCAACTTGTATATCCATCTGTTTTATGAGATCGTTAAATGCAAGTTGAGTGCTAGTCTCTATAAACTCTTCTATATTTCCATATTCATTAAAAATCCCCACATAGAATGGTACATTTCTGATTATGGTATCTTCCCGATAATCGATGTCAAATTGTATTTCGTCAGAATTCTCTACCAGCAATCTATACCCCATTCTCACTTCTCTTTCTATTTTGACAATACTCACATCTGCCAATAAATATAAAAAGTATACCAAAGTGTGTGACTTAAAAGCTTCTATAAACTTTTGTTAGCGACTAACTAAATCAACCATTACGGGATCATTTATTTCAACCACAAAATAAATCATTAAAATCAACCAATACCCTAATAATTATATCTACGTTTTTATTTATGATGTAGTTCCAATGTTCGTTCTTTCAATCTCCCTAAGTGAAGATTGATACGCTCTATAGATTTTCCACGAAACCTTTAAGTTAATCAGCTTTTCAATCTATCATATTCTCATTCACGTATCCGATTAATTATTGAATTCTTAAAAATAATGGAATTCTGATATTTTGTCATTGCCAACCGTATTATCAAAAGAAATCCCAGATAAAAAATCAAAAAATATACAGGAAATTTATAGTGAATATAAAATATACCTGACAATTCAGCAATTTTATTACATAGTATAATCCCAACCGGAATCCCCAAAATACAACTACCAATAAACCCACTAAAAAGATACAAAGAACATTCCACGCTCTGCATTTTCTTTAATTGTTTTGGAGTCATACCTATTGCTTCTAGCATTGCATACTCTTTTTTTCTTTCTACGATATTCGATACACATAAATTAAAGGTATTGAGAAATGAAAAAATCGAAATAATAAAAACAAAAGCCATTATCGCCATTGTAAAATTATAAAAATAATCTGAATATTGTTGAATCGTATCTTTCTTGGAAGATAAGCTTATTCTATTATCAGTTGCTACTATATCATACAATTTTTGTTCTATATCACTCTTGCCAGTACATATATACCAATTAACATCTGGGTTCATATCTGTTATTTGTTCAAGATACCCTTCATTAGTATATATAGCATTTGTAGAATTTGGATCATTAATTATACCACTTACTTTCAAATGAGTTTCTTGTATTCTATTTCCTGTATCAATTTTAGCTAAAATAGAATCTCCAACTTGAAGACTCAATTGAGAATCGATATAAGCATCTGAGGCCAAATTAATTACAATAGGCATTGTATCAGTCTCTGCTTTCTTTTGAGGCATTGTCCCTTCAATCAATTGATTAGCAAACTCTTTTTCGTTAATAATGCTTTCTATACCTTCGATATCTGTTACTTCTTCTGTGTTCTCATTTACAATTTCACAATCTAAAATTTTTAATCGATAGATTTCCTTTACTTCACTCATATTCTGAATTTTTTGAAAGAGTTCATTTGTCAAGGGGCTATTCTTCATCAGTTCATTATAACTATAATTATCTTCTTCGCTTAATAAATCCGAATTCAATGATAAAATATAGTCACTGTTTTCATGAAAAGTATAGCTAGCCAACTCTTCTACATCTATTGACTGCATCACACTAAATATGCTAAACATTAATACGCCACTTAATGTTAAAGACAAAATGGATCTAATAAACTGTTTTGGCACAGATGTCGCATATTTAATTGCAAGTTTAAATGGAGAAAGAAATTCTCTCTTTTTATCTTTGCGTAACATTCTTAAGTTTTCCGTGCAACGAACTGCTTCTATTGGAGAAACTACAGATAATACACGAACAGGTTTTTCATAAGCTCCTGTAACTAGCACAATAATAAATCCTACGGAAATAAAAATTGTAATGCATGATATCCCATAAAATTTCCCTGGCAGAATTATTCCAATGATAATGGATAGAATAACAGCTGGCGGTAAACACCTCTTTAATAAAGTATGTTTTTCATAAGTAATTATATTTTTCAGTTGTTCCTTTGTTGCTCCTATCATTTTCAATCTAGCATAATCATTTATTTTCTCTACAGCTGATATATATACTATACTTCTGATTGAAACTCCTGTTGCAATGCTAATGACAAGCACAATCGTAAACATAACAACAAGCACCTGACTTGTAGTCCCAGAAATACTATGCATATCGAAATAAGTATTACACAAAAATATCATTGTGAAACTCAATAAACAGGTGGCCGCAAAAATTATCACACTAACCAGCCTATTTTTCAAAGAATTTTGAACCATATTATTTTTCGAAATAAGCTTTATGGTGCTTTTTTCAAGACTCTTCACAATACTACTCTCCCTTCTGTTGCTAAAACACTCTATTTTAGCAGTCATCTCTAATTGCCGCATCTATACTCAAATAATTATCTTATATACATTTCCTATCACGCTATGATTTTTCCATCAATAATCTTTACTATTCTGTCAGCCTGTTTCGCCATTTCTAAATCATGTGTTATCATAATAATTGTCTGATCATATTTTTTACTAGTTTCCCTTAATAATTGAAGTACTTTTTTACTAGTTTCTGAATCTAAATTTCCAGTTGGTTCGTCAGCTAAAATTACCGACGGTTTAGTTATCAATGCTCTTGCGATAGCAACTCTTTGCTGCTGACCGCCAGATAAGCTATTCGGCATTCTGTCTTTTTTATCTTCTAATTCTAAATACGTTAATACTTCATCCAAAAACTGCTGATCAACCTGCCTCCCATCCAGATGAAGAGGTAGGACAATATTGTTATAAACATTGAGTATCGGAACTAAATTATAATTCTGAAATATAAATCCAATGTGTCTACGTCTAAAGATTGTTAAGTCATCATTATTTCCTCTCAAATTTTGTTTCTCAATTATAATGTTTCCTGAAGAAGGAGTATCTAATCCTCCTATCATATGTAGTAATGTTGATTTTCCACTTCCCGATGGTCCTACCACAGCAATAAATTCGCCCTTTTCAACAGTAAGAGATACTCCATCTAGTGCTTTAATAATATTAGGTTTGTTACCATAATATTTTTTTAAATCTTTCACTTGCAAAACAGCCATAATTTTTCTCCTTTTTCCGCCAATGAAACATATTCTTTTTAGTAAAATTTTTAAAATACCACATTTGTATAATTAATCATTCCAAATTATATTCTTTCCAAAATATTCCTCAGTAAGCCTTTTTATCATAAAAGGGAGTATCTTTCAATTATCTCCCTTTTACGATAAACTTCTATTTATTCCCTAATGAGAATGATTTCTAAATATAATATCATTTATACATCAACTAATACTAACAGAATCATCCCGTCCCTATATATAAATAAGTCACCGCCTGCCCTATTTAATTAATATAGGACAGTACCGCATTATGAGATATTAAACAGTCTTTTTTACAGTCAAA
>NZ_JAQCZB010000014.1:0-122177 GCF_027682785.1 Coprococcus sp. AF51-11b1
ACTCGTTGTGAGTCATACCCTCCCTGCTTTGGAACTATCTATTTCCCGACAGCCCCTTTTCTGTACAATCTTTAGAAAAAATTTACACAATCTTTCTTGAATCCCATTTCATCAGGTACTATAATGGACGTTATTAAGGAAATTTGGAGGATGCTATGCTGTTTCAAAATACAGGACTGACCAGGGCGATGTATCAGTTTTTTCAGACACTCATTTACGTTGCCCCTGCCACACTATTTGCTGTTTCGCTGCATGAATTTGCACATGGATATGTGTCATATAAACTCGGGGATATGACACCAAAATATGACGGAAGACTGACCTTGAATCCATTTAAGCATCTGGATGTGTGGGGAACGTTATGTCTGCTTGTCTTTCATGTGGGATGGGCAAAGCCGGTAAGGATCAATACCAGGAATTATAAGAATAAAAAAAGAGATACAATTCTTGTGGCAGCAGCGGGAGTAGTCATGAATTTCCTGCTTGCGTTTGTCTGTATGATTCTGCACGGGCTTTTGTATAAGTATGGATCGAGTGGGTTGATTCTGAATTATCTTTATGTGCTTACTTATTATGGAGCAGTGCTGAATATTGGACTTGGTGTGTTCAATCTGATTCCGATTCCGCCCCTTGACGGATCGAATATTCTTGCTGAGATCTTTCCGAGGGTAGCAGAGTTTTACTGGAAGATCCGACCGTATAGTATGTGGATTCTGCTTCTGTTACTTGGAACAGGAATTCTGGATGTGCCGATCAGTCTGCTGAATTCTGCAGTAATCAATGGAATGTGGAGTTTTGTGAAAGCAATTCTGAGAGTTGGATTTGTGACGACCGGTGGAGGAACTGTGATTTAGGAAAAGATGAAAAACGGGAATTGTAGTAAATGAGAATGAAAAATGCGTATAGAATAATGCAGGTAGTCGAGAGGATTACCTGCATTTTTCGTATACATTGTAAAATTGAAAAGAAATAAGGAAATATTACGAAAGACATTCAATAAAAATGTCTTTCGTAATAATATGTAAGGCATTTAGAATGGAACATCCATTTCATTTTCGGATGTATCGTTTTTGGATTCATCAGATGCATCAGGGGTAGAAGACTTTGGAAGTCCTCCGGATACGGCAGTCTTTGCACTGATTCCGTTGATCTCAACGCGGTCGTCAACGACAATGACCAGGCATTTCTGACCATCGATAATACGTGTTTCTACAAGATCTGCGCATTCCGGGTTTACCTGAATGGTGATGTCCGGAGTTTTGATCTCGAATTTTTTGAGGTTTGCAATATTGGAGGCAAGGAGTGTACTGTGCTCTCCGGCAGCGGAATCGTACTGCGTATCGAATGTTTCCAATTTTTCTTCTTCGACACCGCTTTTTGCAAGGAGGTATTTAACTTCTGCTTTGTCAAGGGCGAGTGGTTCCGGATTTTCAGAATTCTGCTCAATCATTTCATTCAAGTTTTCGTGGATATTTTTGACTGTATCGTAGTCGCAGTCATCACCGAGCGTTTCTTCGATCAGTGTACGGAAAGTTTCTTTCTGATCTCCGGCGGTGAGTGGCGGAACACATCCAAGAAGCAGATCGGTCAGACCGTTTCCGAGATTTTCTGCATTTTTTGAATAATAAAGCAGATTGTGAATATCGGTGCTGCGGTCGTTAAAAGCAGGGAAGAGGAAACCGGCATCCGGCATCTCTACGATCCAGTCACGGATACGCTCATGGAAGCTGTTTTCTTCTGCGTGATAACTGAGTCCTGGCTTGGAAAGCTTGACCGGACAGAAGGTACACATGATGTAATCATAGACTTCATCGGATGCATCGAACATTTCACTTCCGTCCGTTGATTTTCCCGGAATATCGTAGGCTGCATGGACGAGCAGGATCAGATAGTTCTCGGCATAATCATAGGAATCGATGACGCGATTATAGAATTCTTCCAGAAGAGCGTCGTCAGTAAGCCGGCTGTTTCTTAATTTGAGAAGAAATTCCTGTGTACCACCTTCCGATTCGGTCTCCAGAGGAAATTCCATATTCAGAAGATTTTTTCCGATCGTACCGGACAAGGACTTTCTGAAAATGTCAAAATACTTGAACATTTCCTCTTCCGGAAGAGAAAGGAAAGCATCTTTCATCTCTGTTTTTTTCTCTTTTTCACCATCTACATAGCATCCGCAGATGCGGGTGATCGCACAGTTGGATGGGGTGAACTGTTTTTTGATTTCAGTAACTTCTTTTTTATTCATAGTAAGTAAATCCCCTTTTGGTAATTGTGATTTTGTAAAAGACTGATGCTTATGAATTATAACATATTTTGAGGAAGAGTGTGATTAGGAGAGAAAATTATTTGATTATTTTCAGAATAATGTATATACTAAGTATATACATTATATGGAGGTGAATTTTATGCAAACACAGGTAAAAGCATGGGGAAATAGTCAGGGAATCAGACTTCCAAAAGATATTTTACAAGAGGCCAATGTAGAAATAAATGATATGCTGGAAGTAAAAGTATCGGATGGTATGATTATGCTTGTTAAGACCTTCAGGCATCAAAAATTAGAAGAAAGAGCTGAAAAGTTTGGTGGTAAGTTAAATCTTGATGGAGAATATGAATGGGATAAGCCGGAAGGAAGAGAGGTGTGGTAGAAAATGGAGATACAGCAGGGGGCTGTTTTAAAAGTGGAAAAAATTAAGGATCCTGTATTTGTTGCAAGTAAAAATTTTTTTAATCAGTCGGGAGAAATAATTGGCTGTCCAATATTAGGAGAGAGTACAGAAAGCCCACTTCACATTTATGTTGAAATGGATGAAAATAAAGGTTATATCCAATGTGAACAAATGAAAATGTTAGACTTGAGAGTCAGGGGGTATAAAATAATAGATCGTGTAAAAATGGCAGATGTAATTAATGTAACAGACGCAATACAGAGTATATTCGACTATATATAAATGCAGGGAACCAATCCGGAACCCTGCATTCATAATATCTGCTATTAAGCCATCATTCCTGTGAGAATATCATTCACAAGCTTTCCGTCAGCTTTTCCTTTTACTTTCGGCATCAGTTCTTTCATGATACGTCCTTTATCCTTTGGTGTCGGAGCATCAATTCCAAGACCGGAAAGGACACCTGCGATCACTTCTTTGATCTCAGCTTCGTCCATCATCTTCGGAGCATACTGCTCAAGAACAGCGATACGTTTCTCGCATTCTTCAATAATGTCTGTACGATCAGCAGGAGTCATCTCCAGAGTTTCTTTTGTCTGTTTGATCTCTTTTAAGATAACCTGAACTTCTTCTTCTTCGGTAAGATCGGCACGTTTGTCGATGGCTTTGTTCTTAAGGGCTGCAAGAAGAGCAGATAATGTCTCTTTTGTGTCCTTATCCTTTGCTTTCATGGCTGCGACCATAGCGCTTCTTACTTCATCAATTTTACTCATTGTATATTCCTCCAAACTTGAGGCAAAATGCCTGTCTGCACTTTATTGTAGCAGATGGGAAAAGAATTTTCAATCTCTGGAAGAGGAAAACTTGGGTGGCTATTTTTCAAAAAGTGCGGTATACTGATAGGAATGAATCAGGGATAGATGAGAGGTTAAGCGATAGGATGAGTGGCTGTACATTATGTCCGCGGATGTGTGGGGCGGACAGGGAGAATGGAAAGACAGGTTTTTGCGGAGAGACAGGGGAGATCCGGGCGGCGAGAGCGGCGCTTCATATGTGGGAGGAGCCCTGTATTTCTGGAAAGGAAGGATCAGGGACGGTCTTTTTTACGGGATGTACCTTAAGATGTGTGTTCTGTCAGAACCATGAGATTGCGGGAAGCAAGGTTGGCAAAGTGATCTCAGAAGAGCGGCTTGCGGAGATCTTTCTGGAACTGCAGGGGAAAGGTGCGAATAATATCAATCTTGTGACGCCGACGCATTTTGTGCCGCAGATCATCCGGGCGCTTCAGAGTGCGAAGGAGCAGGGGATGTATTTGCCGGTTGTTTATAATACAGGCGGTTACGAGAGAATGGAAACTTTGAAAATGCTGGATGGTCTGGTGGATATTTACCTGCCGGATTTCAAATATTTAAATACAGATCATGCGAAAAAATATTCGATGGCGGAGGATTATCCGGAGATTGCGAAGGCGGCTCTTGCTGAGATGGTAAGACAGACAGGAGAGCCGGTATTTGATGAGCGCGGAATGATGAAGCGTGGCGTGATCGTGCGTCATCTGCTTTTGCCGGGATGTCTTGCGGATGGAAAAAGAGTGGTGAAATATTTGCATGAAACTTATGGAAACCGGATTTATATGAGCCTGATGAGCCAGTATACGCCACTGGAGAGTCTGGATGCGGTAAAATATCCGGAGCTGAACCGGAAAGTGCCGGAGTATGCGTATGAGAAACTGGTGGACTATGCGATCTCGCTTGGTGTGATGCAGGCGTTTATACAGGAAGGGGATACGGCAAAGGAGAGCTTTATTCCACCGTTTACACTGGAAGGAGTATAGGAAAGGAGATTGATATGAAAAGACAGGTGACAATGGAAGAAATTTCAGATGGAAAATTATATACCAGCAATGATCTGGTAAAAGCAGACTGTGGCGATTGTGAGGGATGCCACGCCTGTTGTACGGGGATGGGAAGCTCAATCGTGCTGGATCCGCTGGATATTGTCCGGATTTGCAGGGGAACAGGAGCGGCTTTTGAGACTTTGCTTGCAGGAAAGATTGAACTGAATGTGGTAGACGGAATCATTTTGCCGAATCTGAAGATGGCAGGAGCGGAAGATGGCTGTGGTTTTCTGACTGAGGAAGGAAGATGTGGGATTCATCCATTTCGTCCGGGAATCTGCAGGCTTTTCCCGCTTGGAAGATATTATGAGGAAAATGGTTTCCGCTATTTTCTTCAGGTACATGAATGTCAGAAAGAGAACCGGGCGAAAGTAAAGGTCAAAAAATGGCTTGATACACCGGATCTGAAAAAGTATGAAGCGTATATTGCCAGATGGCATGGATTACTGATTCAGTTACAGGAATACATTGCAGCACATCCGGAGAGTGCGAAGGCGGTCAGCATGGATGTACTGAAGAGATTTTACCTTACTCCGTATCGGACGGAAGAATTTTACAGTGAGTTTTTCCGGAGAATAGACGAGGCAAAAAAGGCATATTGTTAAATACAATTGAAATAATCGGCAGCCAGAGAGATGAATTCTTTGGCTGCTTTTTAATACCCGTTGTGAGGGTGAAGGAAAGGCTGTCCTGTTTTTTGACGAAAATCTGTAAGTAAACTTATCTGTCAAGAATATTTTCTTATATGGACAAACCTGTACACGGATATGGAAGATGTGTGCACAGGAATCCGTGTCTGGGATTTAAAAATATCACAACTGCAAGGCAAGATATAAAAGCACCGCATCCTTGAAAACACGCGGATTCAGCCTGCATTTCTGATAAATATGATTCAGCTTGTACTGCACTGTGTTTTTGTGAAGAAACAGCTTCTGGCTGGTTCCGAGAAGAGACATATTTGCTTCAAAGTAAGTCTGAAGCAGATTTTTTTCTTCATCAGAAAGTGCAGAGATCGTTTTTTGTAGATAAGCATTTTTTTCCTGCTCCGAGATGGAAGAGAGCAGAATTTCCAGTGTCATATCATCGAAAAAAGCAATCCCGTTTTCCGAACTCCGGCAGTATTTCAGCGCAGTGAGTGCAGACTGGTAAGAAAGAGAAAGCTGGAAAAGCTGACATTTCTTTCCGACTGCAATGGAGAGCAAAGCTCCACAGTCTGCGGTAAAATCAGCCAGTATCTGATAGAGAGCGGCTTTGCCGGAGTTTTCCAGCACGGCAAGATATTCATTTGGATAATAAAAGGTATAAAGAGTAATACCAAGCGTGCCGAAAAGTCCGATGATCTTCTGTTCAAGGGAAGAAGAGTTGTTGTGTCCATCCGGTGATGACTGGATGATCAGAAGCCGTTTCTTTGTCCCTGGATTTACCTGAAGATCTGAAAGGCAGGTGTCCAGATAATCCGGATCAGCAATCTCATTCCGGATCAGGGCATCGATAACAAAGTGTTTTTTATCTTCTAGAGAGCGGCTCAGTCGGTTCAGCTCTTTTTCACGGATCAGCAGATGGGTAATCCGGTCGGCAAGATGGACGTACTGGCGGACCTGGTCCGGTTCTCCGGTAATTCCGATTACTGCAAGAAAACTGCCGTGATAATAGAGTGGCATATTGATCCCTTTTTGTGTTCCGGGAAAATCATCATCTGAAAAAACTTCGATTGTCTGTTCTGTCTGGGCGGCTTTGTGACCGATGGCATGAAACGTACCAATCCGGTCGGCGTTGGTACTTGCAAAAATCATTCCCTGCTTATCGATAAAATTGATATCCTGTCCGCAGGTGTCTTTGATTGTGTTTACTACCTGAAAGGCAAGTGATTTGTCTAACTTCATTTTAAACATCCTCCGATTTTGGAAAAGAAGTTGTGGGAATGATGCAGATGCTTATCCAGCATTTAACAGGATAAAGAGAACGGTATCATTACCACTTATTTAAGAATTGTAGCATTATTTGGAGAGAGGAACAAGGTGGAAAGGTACAAGGGGAAAATTGCATAAAAGAAGAAGTGGAAAATGTATATGATTCACAAAAATGCAATATATGAATGAAAGATTTCAAAATATGAAATTGAACGAGTAGAGGAAAGATTAGTAAAGAGGTAACCAAATATGAGCGAATCAACTAGAATGATGCTGGGACTGGCAATCGGTAAAAAGAAAGAAGAATGGGCACTTGCAGTTCAGTTTGGAAAGTGCCCCTTTATGGATAATATGTAGGCAATTTGCGTTATGGAAGTTGCCTGCATATTTGTCATTGCTTAAAACTACATAGGCGGATTGTTTACGGCAAAACTTAATCTGCAATATTTGCGATCACTGAGAGGTTTGCAGAGTCATCCAGAGAAATGGTAACAGAAGAACTGTTATCAATGGTTCCGGAGAATGTGTTAGAAAAGGATGTTCCATTTGCAGCTTTTCCGGAAACATGGATAGAATAAACACTGGATCGAGGAAGTTCTACAGTTTCGGAAGAACCTGCCTTCACAAGTGAAAGTTCTTCATTTGATGAAGAATCATTGTTACAGATGAAATGAAGATCTGTCAGGTCGTAGATCGTTGTGTTGTTGATGGTAAGTGTTTTTGGCTGACTGGACAGATCTGTGCCGGTTGTTTTTCCACAGGCAAGGACGGTTAGTCCGATAAACATGGCTGCGACCACACAGATGATCAGTGTAGGAAAAGAAGAAAATCATAAAGAAAAGAGAGTATTTCTGTAAAAACTATACAAAAACACTCTCTGAAATTTGTAAATAATGTTAAAACTATAACAGACGGAATACCTGTTCTACAGCTGCTGTCATATTTGATTTTGCATTTTCGGGATCCATTGCTTCGGCTAGTGTTGTGATCCCACGGACGATCGGGAAGAATGCATCGATTCCGGCCGCATTGCAGGCTGTTGCTTCCGGGGTGACGCTTCCGGCAAAAGCAACGACTTTGGAGCCGTATTTTTTTGCAAGTCTTGCCACACCGACAGGAGCTTTTCCCATAGCGGTCTGGTGATCGAGGCGTCCCTCGCCGGTAACAGTGATATCTGTATCTTCTAATTCTTTTTCCAGTTCGACAGCGTTAAGAATCAGATCGATTCCAGGAGTCAGCGTAGCATTTAAATAACTGAGAAATGCAAAGCCAAGACCACCTGCAGCACCAGCACCTTCTGCAGATGCATAATCATTATGAAGAAATTTGGAGGTAACAGAAGCATAATGATTCATTGCCTGATCCAGTTCTTCTGCTATTTCCGGTGTGACACCTTTTTGCGGACCATAAATATAGGTAGCTCCGTTCTTTCCGCAAAGTGGATTAGTTACATCACAGGCAATATGAAAATTGCATTCTTTGAGAATTGGGTTAGCTTTTTCTATTATAATAGAAGATACCCGTTCAAGCGCCTGTCCGCCTTCGCCGACATCCTGTCCATTTTCATCGGAAAATTGATAGCCAAGTGCCTTAAGCATTCCAATTCCACCATCATTTGTTGCGCTTCCTCCAATTCCAATAATGAAGTTGCGGATACCGCGTTCCATGGCATCTGCGATCATTTCACCGACACCGTAAGTGGTTGCAGTAAGTGGATTTTTTTCAGATTCTCTTACCAGGATAATTCCGGCAGCGGTAGCCATTTCGAGGATGGCAGTATTTTTTTCTGCCAGATATCCGTAATGTGCATTTACCGGAGTACCAAGAGGACCAGTCACTGTAAGATCAATACGCTCACCGCCAAGTCCTGCAATCAGGGCATCTGTGGTGCCTTCACCACCATCTGCAAGTGGTTTTACGACAACATTCGCATCCGGGTGTGCTTTTAAGATTCCTTCCTTTGCAGCCATTCCGGCTTCAATCGAAGTGAGACTTCCTTTAAATGAATCAATTGCAACTACAACTTTCATAATTTCTAATCTCCTTATCATTGAATTTATTTTATGATAAATCCAGTGTATCATGGATTGAAGAAAAAAAGAATGTTATAAGAAATAATAAAAAGAATAAATAAACATAAAAATATGTCTCTTATAACATTTGCAAAAAGTGGGATATTTCCTATAATATGATGTAAGTGTCAAAAGTATCAATTGCGTTTGTGCTCGCACAAATAAGCAATGGAGCAATCCGGTTACATCAGTGAGTGGCAAAATTTACTTTTGACACTCATATCATAAGATAGTAAAAACAGACAGTAAGGAACAGAAAAACAAAATGCAGGGAGTGGAAATCATGAATAAAAAGGAGATAAAACTGAGTAATGGATGTGATTGCCATTCCAAGAAGTGGAAAGGCAGAACATGTACTGCAGAACTTGGAGGCGGGAAAGGTTCATTTGACAGAGGAGGAATATGCCAGATTAGATGCTGCTTTTCCGGCACCTCGGAAAAAAACATATCTTGATATTGTGTAAATCCAAGTGGAATGTGGACGGTGAGATACAAATTAAAAAAATAGAGAAAGACCACACTTATAGATAAACAAAATAAAACTTATTGAAAATTCAAAAAATTGTTTTGCATTCTTGTTCTTTTTATGATATTGTCTTTAGAGGTACAATAATTCAGGGAGGAACAAGAAATGAATAATTACATGTATCTGGTCCCGATTGCAGCTGTTATTGCTTTATTATTTGCAGCATATCTTGCTGGTAAAGTAGGAAAACAGGATGCAGGTACGGACCGCATGAAAGAGATTGCAGGCGCAATCGCGGAGGGCGCAAGAGCTTTCCTCATGGCTGAATACAAGATTCTGATCATTTTTGTAGTAGTGCTTTTTGTACTGATCGGATTTGGTATCAGCTGGGTAACAGCAGTATGCTTTGTAATTGGAGCACTTTTCTCAACAGTTGCAGGATACTGTGGTATGACAGTCGCTACAAAAGCGAACGTAAGAACTGCTAACGCAGCAAAAGAAAGCGGAATGAATAAAGCATTATCAATCGCTTTTTCTGGCGGGGCCGTTATGGGAATGTGCGTAGCAGGTCTTGGAGCACTTGGCGTAAGCCTTGTGTACATTGTTACAAAGAACGTAGATGTGCTTTCAGGATTCAGCCTTGGTGCATCTTCAATCGCACTTTTCGCCCGTGTTGGTGGTGGTATCTACACCAAAGCAGCAGACGTTGGTGCAGACCTTGTTGGTAAAGTAGAAGCAGGTATCCCGGAAGATGATCCGCGTAACCCGGCTGTTATCGCTGACAATGTAGGTGATAACGTAGGTGACGTTGCAGGTATGGGAGCTGACCTTTTTGAATCTTATGTTGGTTCACTTGTATCAGCACTGACTCTTGGAGCAGCAGCAGGAGCTGTATCCGGAGTTCTTTATCCGCTTGCGATCGCAGGATGTGGTCTGATTGCTTCTATCATCGGAACCTTCTTTGTAAAAGGTGATGAGAATTCGAATCCACAGAAAGCTCTCACAAAGGGAAGCTATGCAGCTTCTATCGTAGTTATTGTTGTAGCACTTGTACTGAGTAATGTACTCTTCGGAAAGATGAGTGCGGCAATTGCCGTTATCGCAGGTCTGGTTGTTGGTGTGATCATCGGTAACATCACAGAGTACTACACATCAGCAGACTACAAACCGGTTCAGGGAATCGGAGAACAGTCAGAGACTGGTGCAGCTACTACAATCATCAGTGGTCTTGCGGTAGGAATGAAATCTACAGCAATCCCGCTTCTCCTGATCTGTGTAGGTATCTTTGTATCTTACTCAGTTGCAGGACTTTACGGAATCGCACTTGCAGCAGTAGGTATGCTTTCTACAACAGGTATCACAGTTGCCGTTGATGCATACGGACCGATCGCAGACAATGCAGGTGGTATCGCAGAAATGTCAGGATTGGATGAATCTGTTCGTGAAATCACAGATAAGCTTGACTCAGTAGGAAATACAACTGCAGCTATGGGTAAGGGATTCGCGATCGGATCAGCAGCCCTTACCGCACTTGCACTTTTCGTATCTTACGCACAGGCAGTTGGTCTTGAAGCGATCAACCTTCTTGACTACAGAGTAATCATCGGTATCTTTATCGGTGGTATGCTTACATTCCTCTTCTCCGCATTTACTATGGAGTCTGTATCAAAGGCTGCATACAAGATGATCGAAGAAGTAAGACGCCAGTTCCGTGAAAAACCGGGCATTATGAAAGGTGAAGAAAAACCGGATTATACATCATGCGTTGCAATCTCTACCACAGCAGCTCTTCACGAAATGCTGCTTCCGGGTGTGATGGCAGTCGTAGTACCGCTGATCGTTGGTATCGTTCTTGGTGTGGAATCCCTCGGTGGATTACTTTCCGGAGCACTTGTTACAGGTGTACTTATGGCAATCTTCATGTCCAACGCTGGTGGAGCATGGGATAATGCTAAGAAATACATCGAAACAGGACATCATGGCGGAAAAGGAAGCGAAGCTCACAAAGCAGCAGTTGTTGGTGATACAGTAGGTGATCCGTTCAAGGATACATCAGGACCGTCTATCAACATCCTGATCAAACTTATGACAATTGTTTCACTTGTATTTGCACCGTTATTCTTATCAATCGGTGGATTACTGTAAGAATTGAATAAAGTAAAAGAAATCCTTCATTTGCGGGAAACCGCAGATGAGGGATTTTTTTGTAAAAGGCACGAATTATTTGATTTATAAATAAGACGAGCAAATTATAGTTAAATACGATAAGACAATCTATAGAAATAGGACTGGTTTGATGTTAGAATGAAAAAGTGATGTAAGATGACAAAGGAGAGAGAAAAATGATAGAAGAAAGTATGATTCGGGAAAAATTTATAAAAGGATATGATTGCTCTCAGGTCGTTCTGTCTTATTTCGCAGAGAGACTTGGGATTACGGAAGAGATGGCGAATAAAGTCTCGGCTTGTTTTGGCGGTGGAATGATGCATGGGGATACATGCGGTGCATTTACCGGAGCAATCATGGCTGTTGGATTAAAATATGGACACTGGGATGTGAATACTCTGCTTCGGCAAAAAGAAGAAATGATGAACAAATATGCAGAATTTAGAGCATTGTTTCTGGAAAAGTTCGCAACAAACAGTTGCAAAGAGTTATTAGGCTATGATGTATCGCTTCCAGAACAGCTTGAAGAAGCACTTTCGAGTGGCAGAATGCTGGATTTTTGTCCTAAAGTAGTGGAAAGTGTGATTGAAATGTTGGAGGAAATATTATAGATGAAAGATGCACTTATTTTATTTACGAGGGTGCCGATACCAGGACAGACAAAGACCAGGCTGATGCCTTTTCTAACTGGGGAAGAGTGCGCGCGTCTACATGCCTGTTTTGTAAAGGATATATATGAAAAAGCAAAGCAGGTGGATGCGGATATTTTCGTGTTTTTTACACCAAAGGATGAAAAGAAGCTGCTACAGCAAGTTCTTGATAATGAGACAGTATGTCTTCCACAATTTGGTGATGATCTTGGTGAAAGGATGAAGAATGCGATTGGAATCGTACTGAGAATGGGGTATGAGAAAGTAATTCTGATCGGGACAGATATTCCGCAGATTCACCCGGAAACACTAAAAAATGCATTTGATAATCTTGGGGGAAAAGATATTGTGATTCATCCTACATTTGATGGAGGGTACTATCTGATCGGAATGAAAAAAGAATATGATTCTATATGGAAAATTGAACGATACGGAACGAATACAGTTATTTATGATACCTTACAGCACATGAGAAATGAAAAGCTCTCTACGGCGGTAGGTCAGATGTATTATGATGTGGATGATAAGGGAGATTTGTACCACCTGTATGAGGATATTGAAAAGGGAGCAATTTGTAACTGTCCAATTACGATTGATTATCTGGAACTGGGACTGAAAGGAAAGCTGGATAAAAATTATGAATAAGTGGGATTTGGATGCATGTATCCATTGTGGAAAATGTACCAGAAGTTGTCTGTTTCTGGAAAAATACGGAATTGATCTGCCGGTATTAAAAGAAAAACCGGAGCTGGCATATCATTGTTTCTTGTGTGGAACCTGCGGGTGTGTCTGTCCAAAAGGAATTGATGGAAAAGAGATTGCACTTGACAGTCGGAGAAAATTGGTTGAAGACGGAGGTGGGAAGCTTCTTGATAATTCATATGACGGACTGCTCTTAGAAAAGAATCCGTACAAATTTGCAAATTACCGCCATTCAAAAAAGAAAGCAGTTTTTTTTACGGGATGTAATTTTCCGTCTTTTTTTCCGAAAACGACAGATAAGTTGGTGGAAGAATTCGCAAAATATGATGTGGGAGTTGTATATGACTGTTGTGGGAAACCGATTGAAGAACTGGGACTTGTTTCAGAGGCAGCGGGGATCATTGAGCGAATCAACTGGAAATTAAAAGAGTCAGGAGTAGAACAGGTGATCATGGCATGTCCGAACTGCTATTATTTTTTAAAAGGACGACTGGATGCGGAGATTATCAGTGTTTACGAAAAAATGGCAGAGCTTAAAATTGGAAATATTTATCAAAAAGAAAGGATTCCAATGTATTATCCATGTCCGGACCGAAAAGACAGAAAGTTTGAATATGATATGAAGCCATTCCTTGTCGGAAAGGTAGAAGATGCATTCAGAGATGTACAGTGTTGCGGGCTTGGTGGATGCGCAGCTGGAAAAGAAGCGGATGTGGCACAGGCACTGACAGACCGTGTAAAAGCATCGAGGGAGCCGGAACTTTATACATATTGCGCTTCGTGCATCTGTAGTTTCAGAAGGAGAGGATATGAAGATGCAAAGCATTTGCTACCGCTTATTATGGGAATCGATGAAAAGGTACCTCTTGGGAAAACACCTATTTTGAATCGGGCAAAATGTAAATTTAAATAGGGGAGTCGTGGGAAAAGAATGACGATTAAAGAATTAGAGGAATTTCGGATGATTTGTCAAAGAGGAAGTCTTGCGAGGGCTTCAAAAGAGCTTTTTATGTCACCACAGGGACTCAGCCGTGTACTGAAAAATCTGGAAAATGAACTGGAATGTACGTTACTTGACAGGGTTGCCTCCGGGATAGAACTGACAGAGAGCGGACAGAGGCTGTATGATTATGCGAATACGGTTCTTAGCGAATATGACAAATTGAAAAAAGAAATTGATATGATACGTGCGAGTGAGGAAGGGACAGTAGAACTTCTGGTTGCCTATGATATCCTGCGTTACCTGACGCCAGACTGTATTCTGGAATTTCAGAAGAAATATCCGAATGTGACATTTTCTTATATGGAATATCCGGATCGGATCGTAGAGAAAATGCTGCTTGACAAAGAAGGAAATGTGGCATTGTCGATCGGACCATTTGCAGGAGATTGTTTTGATATGAAAAGTTTAAAAAAATGCAGTCTGGGGCTTCTGGTCTATGAAGAACATTCTCTGGCGAAAAAAAGAGAAGCAACTATTCTGGATCTGGAAGGCGAGCCTCTTTATCTTGAAAACAGCAGTTTTAAACTCAATGAGTTTATTCAGAGCAGATGCTGGAACCGGGGATTTGAACCGGATATTGTATTTGAGACAAATGGATTTGATCTCTGCTATAAAATGTGCCGGCTGAAGAGAGGGATTTCTGTGACGATTGACTTTGTCCATGAAGATATGAATACAGAGGGGCTGGTCATGATTCCTTTCGCAGAAGATGATATGATCTGGGAAATCGGTCTTCTTACGCTGAAGGACAGAGCAATGGAATCATCGGTAGAAAAATTCTATAAGTATATAGAAAATTACAATAACTAAACGAAGTGTTGAGGGGTAACAACAAAGCAGGAATGAAAAACAGCGTGCTTTTTGTTAATAATTTGTTATAATGAAGGGCGGAGCAAATGAAGGAGGAAAAATTTAATGAAAAAGAGAATTGCAGCTCTGCTTTTAAGTACTGTGATGGCGTTTTCCTTAACGGCATGTGGAAACAGCGCAAAGACAGAAAAAACAGACAACAAAGAAACCAAGCAGACAACCGAAGCCGTAGAGGATATGAGCTTCGATGAAATGGTGGATGCAGCCAAGGGTACAACCGTTACATTCTACGGATGGGGCGGAGATGACAACTTAAATGACTGGCTTGACAACTACTATGCACCACGTCTGAAAGAAAAGTATGATATCACACTGGAACGTGTACCGATGGACATTGACGCAATTTTAAGTCAGCTTTCCGGTGAAATTTCAGCAGATAAAAAAGATGGCGATATCGATATGATCTGGATCAACGGAGAAAACTTCAAGACCTGTAAAGAAAACAATATGCTTTACGGACCGTTCGCAGAAGAACTTCCGAACTTCCAGTCTTATATTGATACAGATGATGAAGAGACAAATGCAGATTTCTGCTTCCCGATTGAAGGCTATGAAGCTCCGTACGGAAAAGCACAGCTTGTTATGATCGCAGATACAGCAGTAACACCGGATCTTCCGACAAACACAGATGAGTTCATGGAGTTCTGCAAAGCGAACAAAGGAAAAGTAACTTATCCTGCATTACCTGACTTTACAGGAAGTGCATTTGTTCGTAATGTGATTTACGATATCTGCGGATATGAACAGTTCATGGATATGGAAGCTGATAAAGAGACTGTAAAAGCAGCAATTGAGCCAGCTCTTGAATATCTGCGTGAACTGAATCCATACCTGTGGAATGAAGGAAAGACTTTCCCGAAGGATTCTACGGCACTGACCAATATGTACTCTGACGGAGAAGTTGTAATGGATATCTCTTACAGTGCATATTCAACAGCTACCAATATTGAAAATGGTACTTACACAGAAACATCTCAATCCTTCCAGTTCGATAAAGGAACAATTGGAAATACAAATTACATTGCAATTGCAGCAAATTCAGGAAACGTAGCAGGAGCCCAGGTAGCAATCAACGAGATGATGGATCCGGAAGTACAGGCAGATCGTTTCACAGAGATCCGTACCATTCCGGTTGTAGATTACAAAAAATTAAACGATACACAGAAAGAAGCATTTGATAAAGTTGAAATCGGTAAGGGAGTAATCTCTCAGGATGAACTTTTATCAAAACGTCTTCCGGAAATGCCTTCCGCACTTGTACCGATCATCGAAGAGATTTGGGCAGAGGAAGTAGTAGGAAAATAAAATGAAGAAAAAAATGACACCTTATATACTGTTGGTGCCGCAACTTATATTAGGCGTAGTTTTTATTATTGGTCTGGGAACTGGAATCATCCAAAGTTTAGGGGTGATTCCAGCTTTTGGGTTAACGGAACCGACGCTGAAATATTATAAGGAGGTACTGACAAGGCCGGATCTTTTGCAGTCATTAAAATATAGTCTGTACATTGCATTTATGTCGGCTTTTCTTGCCACAGTAACAGGAACATTTCTGTGTGCAGTTCTGGTGAGTGCCGGAAAAGTGCGCGGAATCATTATGCGGATTGTTCAGATTCCGATCATTGTTCCCCATGTTGTTGTGGCACTCTTTATTGTAAACATTCTTTCGCAAAATGGAATCCTTGCGAGAATCCTTGCAAATGCAGGACTGATTACGGATCAGCAGCAGTTTCCGATGCTGATCTATGACAGATATGGACTTGGTGTAATTCTTGCCTATCTGTGGAAGGAAATCCCATTCATAATCTATTTTGTGATTGCTCTGATGGCGAATATCAATGGCAGTCTTGGAGAAGCAGCGACCAATCTTGGAGCGAATAAACTTCAGACCTTCATGAAAGTAACGCTTCCTTTATGTATGAATACAGTGCTCAGTGGTTTTCTGATCATCTTTGTATTTGCACTTGGAGCATATGAGCTGCCGTTCATACTTGGAGCAACGATACCAAAGGCGCTGCCGGTTCTGGCTTATCTGGAATATACCAAACCTGATCTTCGGGCGCGACCGTATGCGATGGCGATCAATGGAATCCTGATCGTGATCTCTCTGATTGCAGCAGTTTTATATTACATATTACTTCGCCGGAGCACGAAGAAGCTGGCAGGTTAGGAGGAACAGGAAGATGAAAAGAAAAAAGAACATCTGGGAAGGCCTGATCATAGGCATTTTTATTTTCCTGGTGATTGTACCAATTCTTACGATCCTTGTCTGGGTAGGGACAGAGAGATGGGCATGGCCGTCACTTATCCCGCAGAAATTTTCGATGAGAGCGGTGAATGGAATACTGAGAAACAGGCAGCAACTTGTGCGACTTTGTATGTCCAGTCTTTTCATATCGGCTTCGGTCGCGTTCCTGTCGGTTGTGATCGGAACAATGACGGCGAGGGCGCTGGAATGCTATGACTTTTTTGGAAAGCGGCTGTTTTCATTTATGTCGATGCTTCCGTTTCTTGTTCCGGGAACCGTGTTTGCGATGGGGGTTCAGATTACCTTTATCAAATGTGGATTAAGTGGAACCGTTCAGGGAGTCATTATTGTCCATCTGATCTGTTCTCTTCCGTATGCAGTTACGCTGATGCAGGATGGAACAAGAGCAATGGGGGTAAAGCTGGAGGAGCAGGCAAGAGTTCTGGGGGCTGGTGCGCTTCAGGCGTTTTTTAAAGTGACACTTCCGAATCTGTTTCCGGTCATGCTTTCTGCGTTTTCGATGGCATTTGTTGTTTCGTTCAGTCAGTATTTCCTGACGTTGATGATCGGCGGGGGAAATGTCAAAACATTTGCGATCGTCATGGTTCCATATCTCGGAAGCGGAGAACGTAATTTTGCCAGCATTTACAGTGTGATATTCCTGGTGATCATGCTTCTGGTGTTTGGAATACTGGAATGGATCGTGGGACGTTTTACAAAGGCACAGGAAGTAGAATATTATTAGGCAGGAGGAGCACATGAGTCTTACAATTAAAGAACTTTGTGTAGATTTACAAAAGACAAGAATACTGAAGAATATAAATCTGGAGATTAGAACGGGAGAATTTGTTTCGCTTCTTGGCGCTTCAGGCTGCGGAAAGACAACACTGTTAAAAAGCATTGCAGGTCTTCTTGAAACGCAGGAAGGGGATATCCGGATCGATGACACATCGATTACAAATCTTGCACCGGAAAAAAGAGGAACCGTGATTGTTTTTCAGGATCTCAGACTGTTTCCGCATATGACGGTAGAACAGAATATCAGCTTTTCGATGGATCTGAAAAAAATCCCGAAAAAAGATAAGCAGGCGCAGGTAGGAGAACTGTTAAAAGCTGTCCAGCTGGAAGGATTTGAGAAGCGTAAGATCCGGGAAATGTCCGGTGGACAGCGTCAGAGGGTCGCGCTGGCAAGAGCGCTTGCGGCAGATCCGAAAATTCTTCTTCTTGATGAACCATTTTCAAGCCTGGATGAGAATCTGCGGTGCGAGATGGCAGATCTGGTAAGAAAGCTGCATCATGAGATGGGGCTTACGGTCGTTATGGTCACGCATGATAAAGAAGAAGCGATGAAGGTGTCTGACCGGATCGCTCTGATGAAAGCAGGAGAAGTGCTTCAGTATGATAAGCCGGAGAGGATGTTCTACCACCCAGAGTCCAGAGTGGTGGCAGATTATATGGGACAGACAAATTATATTTTTGGGAAAGTGGAGAATGGCAGATTCGTAAGCCGGGCAGTTTCATTTGAGACGCAGAAAGCGGAAGGAGAGTATGAACTGATGGTCAGACCATCGGCGATCACGCTGACCGTAGATGAGACGGAAAGAATGTATCAGATTGAAGAAGTTATGTTTGAGGGGGAAACAGCAGAAATCCTGTTGAAGTATGCAGATGGAAAGCTGACAGTATGGATGCTTCACCGTGACTGGATGAAACTGGGGGTAAAAACAGGAGAACTGGTTGGCATCAAAATTGATGAAAGACAGGGGATTTTGTTTCAGAAGTGATAAAAGGAGAATGGTATGCGAAAAATAATTCATGATTGTGACTGTACGTTTGGAATTAACGGGTGTGATGTAGATGATGGACTGGCACTGCTGTATCTTCTGGGGGATCCGGAAGCAGAGGTCCTGGGAGTGACGACAACTTATGGGAACAATACGCTGGAGAAGGTTTACGAAAATACAAAGAAGTTTGTAAAGAAAATCGGGCATGACGAGTTGCGCGTTTACAAAGGTGGAGCAACACCTGGAGAAACCGAAAGTGAAGCGGCACATTATCTTGCCGAGATGGCAGAAAAATATGCCGGGGAGCTGGAAATTCTGGTGACGGGTTCCGTGACAAATCTTTATGGAGCCTGGAAACACAATCCTGAGTTTTTTCATCAGGTGAAGAGTATCGTATTGATGGGAGGAACAACAGAACCGCTGATCTTTGCAAAGCGGGAAATGGATGAACTTAATTTCTCCTGTGATCCGCTGGCAACTTATGCGACACTTACCAGTGGAACGGATGTTGCGGTTATTACGGGTAATAATTGCCTGAAGGTACTTTTTACAAGAGAAGAGTATGAAAGAGAACTTTCGGATCTGAGTAAGGGAGTTGTAAGGCTGATCAAGAATGAGACGGATTACTGGTTTGACAATAACTGGGATGAATATGGAATTCCCGGATATTATAACTGGGATGCGATCGCTGCGACTTACATGATGCATCCGGAACTTTTTGAGACACAGATAGTGGACATGCAGCTGTCAACAGAAAAGCTTACAAAGGGAAGAATGATTCTGGCAGAGGATGAAGCGAAAAAGAACTGCACCCTCAAGATCCCGGTGATCAGAGATGCGGACGAGTTCCGGAGAAATCTGTATGATACCTGGATGAACGTAAAAATTGAAACCGTGAAGTAGAGATGAAAATATCAATTATTATACCAACATACAATGAAGAATCGACAATTGAAAGGCTGATGGAGACACTGGAGCCGCTGAATGAAAGATGTGAAATTCTGTTTGTAGACGGGGGAAGCACGGATGGAACACTGGCACTTTTGAAGGACCGGTATCCGGTGATTCAGTCCCCGAAAGGAAGGGCAAAGCAGATGAACATGGGAGCGGAAGAAAGCAGTGGAGATGTACTTTTTTTCCTGCACTGCGACAGTGAAGTTCCACCTACAGCATTAGAAGAGATTGAGACTGTAATGAAAAAATACCGGGCAGGGTGTTTTGGAATTGCATTTCATTCATATAACTTTTTTATGTTCACCTGCAGGGTGATCTCCAATCACAGGATTAAAGACAGAAAAGTAATGTTTGGAGACCAGGGGATTTTCATTGACCGGAAGTTGTTTTTTGAAGTGGGAAAATTTCCAGAGATGCCGATTCTGGAGGATTATCAGTTTTCATTGATCCTCAAAGAAAAAGGGATTCCGCTTGGGATGACAAGACACAGGATTTATACTTCAGACAGAAGATTTGGCGGAAATACAATCGAAAAGCTGAAAGTAATGTGGCTTATGAACCGGCTGAGAGCCATGTACCGGGATGGTGTTCCGGCAGAAGAGATTGCAAAATTATATAAGGATGTCCGTTAGGGAGTCTGCTTTATGCAGACTCCTTTACTTATTCGGAAAATCAATAAAAGAAATAGAGAAAATCAATGATAAGTGTAAGCGATTTGATTGAATAAAGACTGAAAAAATAATATAATTATAATTTAAAGGGGAAGAAAATATGTCAGTTTATATTCAAAATTTTGTCAAATTTAAGCCGTTTTTAAAAGAACTGGTTTCAAGAGACGTGAAGGTGAAATACCGGCGTTCCATACTGGGGGTTTTATGGACACTGCTGAATCCACTTCTTATGATGACGGTTTTATCCATCGTTTTCTCAAATCTGTTTAAATTTGATATAGAGAATTTTCCGTTGTATTTGTTATGTGGGCAGGTTATTTTTAACTTTTTCAATGACGCTACGACAAATGCAATGTCAGCAATTATCGGGAGTGCATCTCTGATAAAGAAGGTGTATGTACCGAAATATGTATTCGTGATGTCAAGGGTGTGTTCCAGTCTGATCAATCTGATGTCATCCTGTGCAGCGTTATTTCTGATTATGATCGGTATGCGTGCGGAGCTTCACTGGACAATGCTTCTTTCAGTTGTGCCACTTTTTTTGCTGGTGGTTCTGGCTCTGGGGATTGGACTGATTCTGGCGACGATTGCGGTGAAATACAGGGATGTTCTGCACTTGTATTCGGTGCTGATGGCAGTGCTGATGTATCTGACACCGGTTATCTATCCAATGTCGATTCTGCCGGAATGGTTATACCATCTGGTAATGATAAACCCTCTGACCAGTATTCTGATCATGTTCCGGAATGTTGTGATCTATGGCAGACTTCCAGGTCTGGTGATGCTTCTGGTGACAGCAGCAGAAGCTGTACTGTGTCTTGGAGTGGGATGCTGGTTTTTTTATAAGCATCAGGATGGTTTTATCTTTGATTTGTAGGAGTAAGGATGGAGAAAAAAGTAATTGTAAAAGTAGAAGATGTTTCCATCAAATTCAGTCTGGCATCAGAGAAATTTGATGGATTTAAAGAATATTTTATACAGAGAGTAAAGAAAAAGATTACCTATCAGGATTTCTGGGCACTGCAGGATGTGTCGTTTGAAGTCTATAAAGGAGAAACACTGGGACTGATCGGTGTAAACGGAAGTGGAAAAAGTACGATGTTGAAAATCATTGCCGGTGTCATGAAACCAACCTGTGGCAGCGTTAAGACTTCCGGTGTGATCGCGCCGCTGATCGAACTGGGAGCAGGGTTTGATTTTGACTTGACTGCGAAGGAGAACGTATTTCTGAACGGGACGCTGCTTGGATATACCAGGGAATATCTGGAGGAGCACTATGAAGAGATTGTAGAGTTTTCAGAACTGGACCAGTTTATGGATGTACCGGTGAAAAATTTTTCATCGGGAATGTTTTCGCGTCTCGCGTTTGCGGTAGCAACAATCGGACAGCCGGATATTCTGATCGTGGATGAAGTATTATCGGTAGGCGATTTCCATTTTCAGCAGAAATGTGAAGCAAGAATTAACCGGATGAAGGAGAATGGAGCTACGATTTTGTTTGTTTCGCATAATATGGAGCAGGTGAGAAATCTGTGCAGCCGGATTGTATGGCTGGAACATGGAAGAGTTCGCAGTATCGGGGATGCAGATGAGTTGTGCAGAGAATATCAGGAAGCAGAATAAGAGGGAAAAATGAGAAAAGTAGAAAAGTTGGCAGCAGTTATTGTGCTGATTCTGCTTGCATTTGTTTATGGACATGTTCATAAGACGCATGCGATTTATGACCGGATGATAGAAAATGACCAGTATGTCATGATGGATGTGTCGCAGGATCAGATATCGCAGGAATTTGTCTGTGAGGAGGAGACACTGGATGGAATCCAGGTGAAATGCCAGAATTTGCAGGAAGATCCAGAAACAGAGATCCGAATTTATCTTCAGGATTGTGAAAATGGAGAAACGGTTGCGGAATCTGTGAAGAAGGTGGGAGATATAAAAACGGGCAAATTCAATGAATTTTCGTTTGATACGGTAACCAGATGCAGGGGGAAGGCGTATAAAGTAGTATTTGAAAAAGATTCTATTGCACTTTATACGGAAAAGACATCAGAGGAAGGAACAAATTTGAAAATAAATAGTGAAGAAAGTGAAGGAACTTTAATTTTAAAGACGGTTACATATCGGTTTGATATAGAAACATTTTACGTATTTCTGCTGTTAGTATTGTATATCTGTGTTTTCTTTCAGTTTTTGAACTGGTTATTTTCCAGATAGTGTGGAAGTGAGAGGATTTGAAAAATGGAAAATGCTTTTTATATCGCAACATGTCGGTTTCATGTAAAAGAAAAAGACAGATTACTTATTACGGGATATTTTCTGGATAACAGACCAGATGGAAACCGGATTGAAATCCGGCTAGATGGAAAGAAACTATTTTATACAACGGATGGAATCCGTATTCATCCGTTGAAGTTCCGTAAGATAAGAAAAAGACTTATAACCAAACAGTTTTTTCTTTGGATACATCTTCCGAAAGACTGGAGAGAAGCGTCCAGACTGGAAGTATTGCAGTCGTATCGTGGAAAAGAAGAATTGATGAAGACCTTTGCAGTCAGTGAATTGAAGAACCTGGAGAAATGGCTGGCAAACAGCATAGATAAGGTGAATACTGAAGAAAAAGGATTTTCAGTCGAGGGATGGTATTATAGCAGGAAAAATGCATCGATTCGGTTTCTGGATGAGAATCAGAATGAACTGGAGATGAAAGAAGAAAAAATCCGGCGTCTGGATGTGCTGCGAGAGTATCCGGAATGTAAAAAGGAAGAGATTGCCGGGTTTAAGGCATTTTATGAGGAAAGTATTCCGCGAAAACTGGAAGTATGCTTTGAAGAAGAAGAGAAAAATGCGGAAGAGATCATGAATCTCAAAAGAAAACTGCGACGTCAGAAAATGCTGGATGATTTTCGCAAAGTCAGAATCTATTATCGTCAGTTTGGAATCCGTGCAGCGTTTATCAGGGCGGGTGACAAATTGAGTGGGAAAAACGGTACAGAGTATGAAGAATGGCTGCGAAGACATGAGCCGTCCAGGATCAGACTGTACCGGCAGAAGAGAAAGCAATTTACCCGGATGCCGAAGATTTCGATTGTTGTTCCTCTTTACCGGACACCGGAAAGATATCTGCGGGAAATGCTGGATTCTGTAAGAGGACAGTCCTATCAGAACTGGGAGCTCTGTCTTTCAGATGGAAGCGGGGAAGATTCGTCGATTGCAGGGATTCTGGAAGAATACACAAAGAAGGATAGCCGAATCCGGGTGAAGGACAATAAAAAACAGCTGCATATTTCGGATAATACAAATGTGGCACTGGATATGGCAACGGGAGATTATATCGCTTTTATGGATCATGATGATCTGCTGACACCGGACGCATTGTATGAGTGTGTGGCAGAATTGAATGAATATCCGGATACAGAGCTTATTTATACGGATGAAGATAAGATTACGATGGATGGAGAAGAGTATTTCTTCCCTCATTTCAAATCGGATTTTAATCCAGATATGCTTTGTACAACAAATTATTTCTGTCATCTGGTGGTTGTTAAAAAGGAATTATATCAGGCGGCAGGAAAGTTGAACGGCGAATACGATGGTGCACAGGACTATGATTTTGTACTCCGGTGTGTTGAGAAGACCGATAAGATCCGGCATATACCGAAAATCCTATATCACTGGCGAGCATGCGAAGGATCTACAGCAGGCAGTGCAGACAATAAATCCTATATTGTGGATGCAGGTGCAAAAGCGGTAAGAGCGCATTACAGAAGAATGGGAATTGAAGCAGAAGTCATTCCAACGAAGTATCCGGGAATGTACCGGACGAAATATCCGGTAAAACAAACACCTAAGATATCGGTTATTATTCCGAACAAAGATCACACAGATGATCTGATCAAATGCCTGCGATCAATCCGGGAAAAAAATACCTATGAGAATATAGAAATTCTTGTTATAGAAAATAACAGCCAGAAAAAGAAAACGTTTAAAGATTATAGAAGGATCATGCATGAGTATCCAAAAGTTAAGGTTCTGTACTGGAAAGGAGAAGGATTCAATTATCCGGAGATCAATCAGTATGGAATTGATCATGCGACCGGCGAATATCTGCTGTTTCTGAACAACGATACAGAAATGATCGGCAATGACTGTATTAAAGAAATGTTGAGCTATTGTATGCGGGAAGATGTAGGTGCTGTCGGGGCGAGAATGTATTATGAAGATGGAACGCTTCAGCATGGAGGAGTGATCATCGGGCTTGGAGGAGTGGCAGGACATGCATTCCTTGGAATGGACGGAGATTCGCCGGGATATTTTGCGAGGGCGCAGGTGGTCCATGATCTGAGTGCGGTGACCGCAGCCTGTATGATGATGAAAAAACGGGTGTATGAAGAAGTTGGAGGATTTGACTCGAAGTTTGCGGTGGCATTTAATGATGTAGATCTGTGCCTGAAAATACGAAAAGCCGGATATCTGATTGTATATGATCCATATGCGGAACTGATTCATTATGAGTCCAAGTCAAGAGGATATGAAGACACAGAGGAGAAAATTGAACGTTTTAACAGAGAAATTAAATTGTTTCAGACTAGGTGGAAAAAGATTCTGGAAAATGGAGATCCGTATTACAGTCCGAATCTGACACTGGATCATAATGACTTTGGACTGAATCATCTGGCAAAAGTGGAGAGGAGATAGGAGATGTTCAATAAAATGTCTCTGTATCGGGTAAAAAAAGGGCTTGTATATCTTCGGTACTTTGGACCAAAAGAGTTTATGATACGTTTAAAAGAAAGGATCCGTTTTCAGAAGATTGATTATGAAAAATGGTATCAGAATCACAGGCGGACCAAAGAAGAGATGGAAAGACAAAGACAGGAAGCGTTTTCGTATGCACCCCTGATCAGTATTGTTGTTCCGGTATATCAGGCGCCGGAGGAATTTTTGAGACAGATGCTTTTGTCAGTATGCCGGCAGACTTATAAAAACTGGGAACTCTGTATGGCTGTTTCGGATGAAGAGAGACACAGAATAGAAGAAATTCTCGAAGAGGATGTGTTTAAAGGAAAAACTGTCCGTCTGATCGGAATGCGTGAAAACAGAGGAATTTCTGAAAATACAAATGCAGCGATAAAGGAAGCTACCGGAACATATATTGGTTTTCTGGATCAGGATGATCTGCTTGCGCCAGATGCATTGTATGAGATGGTAAAGAAACTGAATGAATATCCGGAGACCGGACTTCTTTATTCCGATGAGGACAAAGTGACAGCAGATCTGAAAAAACATTTTCAGCCGCATTTTAAACCGGATTTCAATCTGGATCTGTTGCGGGCAAATAATTATATCTGTCATTTTTGTGTGATAAGAAAAAGTCTGATCGAAGAAGTTGGTGGACTAAGAAGTGAATTTGACGGAGCGCAGGATTACGATCTGGTTTTCAGGTGTGTGGAAAAAACGATAACGGCGCATGTGCCGCGGATTCTTTATCATTGGAGGGTACATCAGGTTTCTACTGCGGACAATCCAATCAGTAAAACTTATGCATTTGAGGCTGGACAGCGTGCCATAGAAGCACATCTGCTAAGATGTGGTGAACATGCAGAAGTTTTACCGGAACTGGACAGAGGGTTTTATCGTGTCCGGTATAAGATGCAGGGGAATCCAAAGATTTCCATTCTGATTCCCAATAAAGATCATATAAAAGATTTGGAGAAATGTCTAGAATCGATTTCCAGATCGGATTATAAGAATTATGAGATCATAATTATCGAAAATAACAGCGAAAAAGCGGAAACATTTGCTTATTATAAAACAATAGAGTCAGACCATATCCGAATTCTGAGATGGGATGGACCATTTAATTATTCGGCGATCAACAACTACGCAGTAAGCGAGACTGATGGAGAATATCTGGTACTTCTGAATAATGATACGGAAGTGATCGGAAAGGACTGGCTGGAAGAAATGCTTGCGAACTGCCAGAGAAAGGAAGTCGGGATTGTCGGAGCAAAGCTTTATTATCCGGGTGGTCAGGTGCAGCATGCTGGAGTCATTGTTGGGATTCGGGGAATTGCTGGTAATATGTTCCGGGGACTTCCAAAAGGTTATTCCGGGTATCTGCACAAAGCAAGTACCCAGCAGGATCTGTCAGCGGTGACAGCAGCATGTATGATGGTAAAGCGTTCCGTATATGAAGAAGTGGGTGGATTTGAGGAGCGACTTGCAGTGGCGTTCAATGATATTGATTTCTGTCTGAAGGTACGCAGATGCGGATATCTTGTAGTATATGACCCTTATGTGGAACTGTATCATTATGAATCCAGATCGAGAGGGGCAGAGGATAATGAGGAAAAGATCAGAAGATATCAGTGCGAGATTGATTATGTACGCCGGACCTGGTCTGAAATCATGGAAAAAGGAGATCCGATGTACAATCCCAATCTTACGCTGGTGAAGTGTGATTATTCTTTGCGCGAAAAAGAGGATGGATAGAGAAAAGATGGTGGTATTTTGATAAAGAACAATCAACGGATGCTAAATAAAGCACAGGTATGTGTAGATGCAGGAATTATTGCTGTCGCATATTTTTTCTCGTGGTATCTGAGATTCAGGAGTGGGATTTTTGTGCAGGACGCAGGAGTCCTGCCGGTGCAAACATATTTTTCAGCTCTGTTTTTTATAATTCCTGGATATCTGCTTTTGTATAGCAGTTTTCAACTTTATATGCCAAGAAGGATAAAAAGTTACAGGCAGGAATTGTGGGATATCATTCGTGCCAATGGGATTGGTCTTATGGCTTTTATCCTGGTACTTTATTTTATAAAGCAGGAGCATTTTTCAAGACAGATGCTGTGCATTTTCTTTCTTGTAAATATCTTCCTGGAATTTGTTTCAAGATATCTGATCCGTACAGTGCTGTGGAAAATACGAAAGCAGGGGATGAATCAGAAACATATTCTGATGGTCGGAGAGAGTAAGGCAGCAGAACAGTATATGGACAGACTGAGACAGAATCCAAAGTGGGGATATCATGTGTTTGCCCATCTGAAAGATAAAGAAAAACTGGAAAGAATACTGGAGGGGAATGAACTGGATGAGGTTGTGATTGCGCTTCGTGCGGAGGATTATGGAAAACTGGAGCGGATTGTGGATGTCTGTGAGAAGGCAGGGGTACACACGAAAATGATTCCTGATTTTGGAAATGTGATTTCTACCAGGCCTTATATTGAGGATGTGCAGGGGATTCCGGTGATTCATGTCCGCAGAGTTCCACTGAATATCATGCGGAACAGGGCGGCAAAGAGGGCAGTTGATCTGATTGGGGCAACGGTTGCAATCATTCTTTTTTCACCGGTCATGCTGCTTACTGCGCTAGTGGTTGCCTTTACAGAGGAAGGAAGTGTGATCTACCGGCAGGAAAGAGTTGGACTGCATAACCAGGTATTTTATATGTACAAATTTCGATCTATGATCATGCAGGATGAAGAAGAGGAAAAAACAGAATGGTCTACCAGGAATGATCCGAGGATTACACCGGTTGGAAAGCTGATCCGCAGGACGAGTATTGATGAACTGCCGCAGCTTTTTAATGTGCTGAAAGGAGAGATGAGTCTGGTAGGACCAAGACCGGAAAGGCCACAGTTTGTGCAAAAGTTCCGGGATGAAATTCCACGTTATATGGTAAAACATCAGGTGCATCCGGGAATGACTGGCTGGGCGCAGATTAATGGATATCGTGGAGACACTTCCATTGAGAAGCGGATCGAATATGATCTTTACTATATTGAGAACTGGACAATGGTATTTGATATGAAAATATTGATTCTGACAATTTTTAAAGGATTTTTTGACGGAAGATGAAGATAGATGTGATCATACCGGTCTACAGACCGACAGAAAAACTGCATAAAGTATTGTATAGGCTCTGCAGACAGACGCACCTTCCGGAGCAAATCATTCTGTTACACACCAGGGATGGGATAAAGCTGGATGTTTCGGTTTGTAAAGACCGGGTTTCTGTTACAGAGATTCCGATTTTGGAAAAAGAATTTGATCATGGAAGAACCAGAGAGCAGGGAATCTGGATGTCAGATGCAGATATTGTGGTCATGATGACCCAGGATGCAGTTCCGGCAGATCCGTTTCTTTTGGAAAAGCTTTCAGAAGTATTAAATGAGCATCCGGATGCTGTGGCAGCTTATGCCAGACAGATACCGGATCAGAACTGTGGTCTGTTGGAAAAATATACGAGAGTTTTCAATTATCCCCCAAAAAGCCAGATTAAATCGCAGAAGGATTTGCCAAAACTGGGAATAAAAACTTATTTTTGCTCCAATGTGTGTGCTGCCTATCGGAGAGGAGTCTATCTGGAACTGGGAGGATTTCCGCATCCGGTCATCTTCAATGAAGATTTGGTCTTTGCAGCAGGAGCAATCCAAAATGGATGGAAGATTATTTATAAAGCAGATGCACGGGTGATTCATTCTCATGAGTATACTTACAGAGAGCTGATAAGGAGAAATTTTGACCAGGGTGTATCGCAGGCATGTCATCCAGAAATATTTGAAAAAGTAAAGTCAGAGAAAGAAGGCATACACCTGATTTGCACACTTGTGAAAAAGCTTTTAAAAGAAAGAAAATATTTGCAGATTATACAGCTGTTTGTGGAAAGCGGGTGCAAATATCTGGGCTACCAGATGGGAAAACATTACCGACAATTACCGGAAAGTTTCATCATGAAACTGACAATGAATCATAATTACTGGAGAGGAAGGAATGATGAGGATGCTTAAAAAAATAGCAGGATGGTCGTGGAAGAAAAAGATTATTGGGATTATTTGCATGATGCTGATTCTTGTTCTGGGGATGGCAGGTGCCGTATTTGGTTATGCTGCCAGCAAAGTGAACAAAATCCAGAAAATCGAAGTAAAAAAAGAAACACTGAAGGAATCGATTACAGAAGAGGTGGAACATAAGAGTGGATACCTGAATGTGGCAGTATTCGGGCTGGATTCCAGGGACGGTTCGCTGGATAAAGGAAATCGAAGTGATACGATCATGATCGTAAGTTTGAATCAGGAAACTTATGAAGTGAAAATGGTATCGGTGTACCGTGATACTTTTATGCGGCTGAAAGATGGAAGTTATAATAAGGCGAATGCAGCTTATTCTTATTTCGGACCGGATGGGGGTGTTGCTCTTTTGAATGAGAACATGGATATGAACATTGAGAAGTATGTATCTGTGAACTTTAATGCCTTAGTCGATGTAATTGATGCGGTGGGAGGAATGGATCTGGAGCTGACTGATGCAGAAGTAGTCCACATGAATAATTATTGTGTGGAGACTTCTGAAGTAACCGGAAAAAGTTATAAGAAGATTGAGCCGGAAGTCGGAGGTAGCTATCATCTGAATGGAGTACAGGCGGTTTCTTATGCGAGAATCCGTTATACAGATGGTGGAGACGCGCAGCGTACAGTGCGTCAGAGAATCGTCCTTCTGAATATCATGCAGAAGCTGCAGCAGATGGATCTGACGACGATCAATAAGATTGCTGACAGTGTTTTTCCACAGATTGCAACCAATTTTTCTTTTACTGAAATTCTGAATTATGCGAAAGATTTTCAAAAATATAAAGTAGGTGAAACACTTGGATTTCCAAATACAAGGTATTCCAAAATGCTTTCTGGTGTAGGAAGTACAGAAATCGCAGATACACTGGCATCCAATGTTGCCGAAGTACATCAGTTCCTGTTTGGAGATACAGATTATCAGGTATCAGGGACAGTAAAAGGAATTGATGATGAAATAAAAGATGCGCTTTCCAGTGGAAAATATGAGGAAACAGACGAGACGGAAAAAGAGAATGAAAAGTCGGAAGACAAGACATCTGAGGAAACGAATCATATAGAAAGTAATATAGAAGTGACGGAAGATGGAAATGCCGGAACGGATTCTGGCAATTCATCAGCCGACAGTGGATCTGGTTCATCAGCAGTGACAGAACCACAGCAGCCGGATACAGAAACACCGCCGGATTATTATGAGGAAGATTACTATTATGGTGATGATTAAAGGAGGAAAAAGGAATGAGAAAAATAACAAAGTGGTTATGCAGTGTATTGCTTGTAGCAGCAATTGGTCTGACAGGATGTGGACAGAAACAGAAGACGGAAAGTACGGCAGAGAAATCCAATGAAAATCATTTTGTGGGAGAGTGGATCGTTGAGCCGGAGTATGCAATCAGCAAGGTTGGAGATGAAAATACGCTGTTTGTAGATGGAAGGGGAGAAAAAAAGGCAATCCTTGGAACTGTAAAAGGTGCAATTGCTACAGTATGGCAGGACTGGAGTATTACAGAAGGAAAACAGGGAGATGAGAAATGGGGGTGCATCCAGGAGCCGGAACAGCTGGAAGAGACTCTTGGCAATCTTGGAATTACAAAGGATAAAGAAATTATTCTGATCGGTGAGACCCTAGATGGATGGGGAGATGATGCGAGACTTCTCTGGGAACTCCGGGCAGCCGGATATGAAGATGTGAAGATGGTAGATGGCGGATGGAAGGCGTTGAAAGACAGTGGAATCAAGACACAGTTCCTCGCATCCAAACCGGAACCGGCAGAAGTAAAAATCGATGAAATTGATTATTCCCATGTGATGACAACCGAAGAATTACAGAAGAATTATGACGAGTACAAAATTGTGGATGTGCGTACCGATGAAGAATATGAAGGAGCAATCCTGTATGATGAGGCAAAGGGAGGACATCTTCCGGGAGCAATTCATATCCGGTACACGGATCTGTTCGATGATGCGGGATATCTGAAATCCAATGAAGAACTGACAAAAATGTTTGAGGATGCCGGACTGTCTAAAGATGATGAGATCGTCACTTATTGTACAGGAGGAATCCGTTCGGCATATACACAGCTGGTAATGGAAATGTGTGGATTTGAACATACATACAATTATGATCAGTCATTCTGGAGATGGGCTGTTGTTGGAGATGTAGAATAATGGTTAGCGTTTTGATGTGTACTTATAACCGGAGATTTTGTTTGAAACAGGCGATTGACAGCGTACTTTGTCAGACGTATCCGGATTTTGAATTTGTCATCGTAGATGACGGATCGACCGACGGAACAGAAGAACTGATTAAAAGCTATCAGGATCCACGGATCAGATATTTTAAACTGAATCGGAATTCGTTTTACTGTTATGCAGCAAATCAGGGGCTTGATCACTGCCAAGGAGACTATGTGGCATTTATGAACAGCGATGATGCATGGTTGCCGGACAAGCTGGAAAAGCAAGTGACGGTTATGGAAGAGGATCGGATGCTCGGGGCATGTTTTACGAGAGTATATCTGGTTGATGAAAGTGGCAATGATCTGTCAGAAGAATGCAGGGATATGGCAGAGCTTTTTGACAGGAAGTGTTCGACACAGAAAGAATATCTGCATACGCTTCTGCAATCTGGGAATTTTCTTTGTCATCCCTCAGCTCTGGTCAGAAAATCTGTATTGGATAAGATCGGATATTTCAATCTTTTGTATCGCCAGCTGGCAGATTATGATCTGTGGCTTCGGATTGTAAGTGAAGCAGAGATCACGGTTCTGGAAGAGAGACTGATCCGCTTTCAATGGAATATAAAAGGAAAGAAACAGATCAGTATGTCAACAAGAGAAAATTCAGTCCGCGCATTTAATGAATCTGTCATGATCCGGAAAAATTGTGTTGAATCGATGACGGATGAAAAATTTTGTCAGTTTTTCCGGGAAGATTTCCGGAATCCGGATTCTGTATCACATTTACAGCTGGAATTTGAAAAAGCATTCTGGTTGATGAAATGTATAGAGGAAGTACCGGGACTGAAAGCAGCGGGGATGGAAATGCTGGGGCAGATTATGAGAGAAGCAAATGCAATGGAGACTTTAAGAGAGCATTTTCATCTGGATATTTTTGATCTGTATCAGTGGAATGGAGAACATATGTATAAGACGCCATGGCTGATAAGTGAAATTGAAGAAGGAAGCCAGCAACTGGCGTATTATAAAGATATTCTCAAACAGAAAGATGAGTATATCGGGCAGCAGAAAGAACAGCTTGAAAAACAAAATGCAGCGATTGAACAGCAGCAGGAATATATAGAAGGACAGCGAAGGCAGGCCGCGCATTATGAAGAACAGCTGGATGAACTTGGCAGACGGATGGAACAGAAAACAGGGCAGCTTAAGAAATATGAGGATAAGATCAGGGAGCAGGATGAAATGATCCAGACATATGCAAATTCAACCAGCTGGAAAATAACAGAACCGATGAGAAAAATCATGCGTCTGCTGAAAAAGTGATTTATAGAAAAGATGAATATACTTAATCCGGGATAAGGACAATCAATTAGTGAATAGATTGAAGATATGCTATAGTTAGAAGAAAGAAGATTAGACGAGGAGAAAAGATTATGAAAAGAACAGCATTATTTCTTGCAGGAATTCTTGCGATTTCATCACTTTCAGGATGTGGTGCAAAGAATTCGAAATCAGACAGCAGTGAACCATTTGAAGGAAAGTATGTAGTAACCGCCGACTATGTGAAAGAAAATCTGGACGATATCATCGTAGTGGATGCAAGAGGTGAAGATGAGGCGAAAAAAGGTACTGTAAAAGGTGCAGTGGCAACGACATGGCAGTATCTGGCAACCTGCGAAGACGGGGAAGCGGGGGATGCAAACTGGGGATGTATTCTTGATACAAAGCGCCTGAGCGAAAGATTAGGAGAGCTTGGGCTGGCAAAAGATAAGGAAATCGTGCTTTTTTCAAATGCGGAGAAAGGTTGGGGAGAAGATGGCAGGATTGCATGGGAGCTGATCGCGGCAGGCTATGAGGATGTGAAAATCGTAGATGGCGGGATCAAAGCACTGAAAGCAGCAGGAGTTGAGACTGTCAAAGGAGTAGCAGAGCCGAAACCGGTATCGGTAGAAATTGATTCGATTGATGAAACGCATGTGATCAATACGGATGAGCTGAAAGAGATTTATGACGACTGTAAAATTGTGGATACCCGTACAGATAAAGAATATAATGGAAAGACAATGTATGGGGAGGAAAATGGGGGACATCTTCCAGGGGCAATCCAGATCCGTTATACGGATTTGTTTAACAGTGACAGTACATTAAAGAGTAATGAAGATCTGACCAAGATGTTTGAAGATGCAGGACTTTCAAAAGAGGATCATATTATTACTTACTGTACCGGAGGAATCCGTTCAGCTTATATGCAGCTTGTAATGGAAATGTGTGGCTTTGAAAATTCAGAGAACTATGACGAATCTTTTTACAGATGGTGTGTGGAAGGAGATCTGGAGAAATAAAAGAGAAGCAGATCAACGAGATCTGAACATCGTATGAATATGAATGGATTTGAAAAAGCGGGACGTTGGCAATTTAGTCAACGTCCCGCTTTTGTAACCTTTTTGGGAATAATTATTATTTTACAATTTTTTTCTTACCGAATGCAATGATTGCGCCAAGAGCAGCGAGCATTGCAACCGCGAGAGCAGCGATAGGAGCGGTATCTCCTGTCTTTGTTGTAGCAGCAGTAGTGGTTTTACCGTTATTCTGGTTTTTATTGTTATCTTTGCCATTGTTGTCTTTCTTTGTATCAGGATCAGCGACAGGATCTGTTACAAAATGCTTCTGGATCACTTCACTTTTTGCACCGTTTTCGATGGTGAATACCTTGATGTTGGTGATTCCGGCTTCTTTGAGAAGCTGAGTTGCTTTTGCAGCACCTCTTGCTCCACTGTTGCAAAGAACGTAAATTGTTTTTCCTTCAAAATCTGCTTTGTGAGCAGTTACATATTCTGTAAATGCTTTTGCGAGATCATCCGGAAGTTTGTTATCTTTGTCAAAAAGTGGAAGGGAAAGGGATCCCTTTAAGTGTCCTTTTGTGTAAGAAGCTGTAGAACGTACATCAAGAATCAGGTAGTTCTTTGTATCTGCCATTTTATTGATTACATGAGTGTCAGAAACATAGATTGCAGCAGCGTTTACATCAGCATCTTTTGCACCACCAGTGATAGTATGCACTTTTGCAAGATCATATCCGGCAGCTTTTAATAAAGCAGTAGCAGCTCTTGCACCACTTGCACCACTGTTACAGAGAAGATAGAGATCTTTTTTCTCAAGAGTGGCTTTGTTGTCTGTTACATATTTTGTGAAATCTTTGGAAAGCTGGTCATCTGTAGTTTTTGCAACACCATCAGCATTAAATACTGGTGTTGAGATAGAACCTTTCAAATGTCCGGCACCATAGTTGCCTGTTGCACGTACATCAAGGATTGCTACATCGTCTTTTCCAACAGCAGCAACAGCTGTTTTTCCGTCTACAGCATTTCCATCTGTTCCTGACATTGCGTACAGGAGTTCCAGGCCTTTTGCACCGTTTGTGATGGTGTATACTTTTCCATCTTCCTTAGTGCTTGTGTTATAGCCAAGTTCTCCAAGAAGTTTGGTTGCTTTCTGAGCCCCTCTTGCACCACTGTTGCAGATGATGTAGATTGGTTTGTCTTCTGTTATTTTGGAAGTAATTTCTTCTTTGAAAGCTTTTTCAAGTGCTTCAGCTTCAGCTGTGTCAAGTTTGTTGTCGGCGTCAAACAGAGACTGTGAAATGGATCCTTTCAGAGTGCCTGTTTTAGCCTGTGCTTTTGTAGAACGCACATCAATGACATATGCAGTTCCTTCTTTTGCAGCTGTAATAGCATCGTTTCCGGATACAAATTTGTAACCATCTACAGTTACGAAAGCACTTTTTACAGTTTCATCTTTCGCACCACCGGTGATGGTATAGATTGTGTTTTTGTCAACACCGTTGTCTGCAAGTAAAGCAGTAGCGGCTCTTGCACCTCTTGAACCACTGTTGCAGAGAACGTATACTTTTTTGCCTGTAAAGGTAGAAAGATTGTTCGTTACATATTTTGCGAAAGCTTTTGAATATTCGTCCTGATTTGTTGGAGTAACTGTCTCTTCGCCTTTTTCATCAATATAGAACACAGGCTGAGAAATAGAATTCTTCAGATGTCCCTTTGCATAGTTTTCTGTTGTACGTACATCGATGATTACTACATCAGATGAATCAACAGCAGCTACGGCTTCAGCACCGGTTACAGCGTTGTTTGTTCCAAGGAATGCGTAACGAACTTCAAGGCCTGTTGCTCCGTAAGTAATAGTGTGAATGTTGTCAAGAGAATATCCTGCAGCGTTTAATAAAACAGTAGCAGCTTTTGCACCTGCGTTTCCACTGTTGCAGAGAACATAGATTTCTTTTCCTTCAAGAGCGGAATTTCCGGTTACAGTTTCTGTGAAAGCTACAGCAGTAGGTTCATCGGAACGCTTAACAACACCATCAGAAGTAAATACTGGTGCAGAAATAGAACCTTCAATATGTCCCTTGTTGTAGTTTTTAGGTGTGCGTACATCTACGATAACACCAGAGCCGGCTTTTGCATTTTCGATGGCTTTTGATCCATCTATAGGATTACCATCTGTGCCAAGTTCTGTGTAGCGACCAGCGATATCAGTAATAACATCCGAAGTTTCTTTAGAATCATCAGCTTCAGTAGAAGCTTCTTCTTCAGAAGTTTCCCCTTCAGGAACTGTTACTTCTTCCTGGTTTTCCTGATCTTCTGAAACAGTAGTCTGCACATCACTTTCTGTAACGGCATCAGCAACCGGATCAGCGGCAAAAGCTGTCAGAGAGCCGTTCGCAAGTAATGCGAAAGACAGAAATACTGGTAATAATTTTCTTTTCATTTTTCCTCCTTACTCTCAAAATTAGGTTACGATTACATTGTAACAGTTTTCACAAAAATTTCATAATTGTTTTAATCTATATATAAAAACGGAATAGATAAAATCTATAGGTATAATTGAGAGATTTTATTAAACTAACTGCTGTTTCGTGGTAGAATAAAAAGATAAAAATGAAAAACGGGGATATGAAAATGAAAGGAATTATTTTGGCAGGCGGATCAGGAACCCGGCTCTATCCACTTACGATGGTGACATCCAAGCAGCTTTTACCTGTGTATGACAAGCCGATGATCTACTATCCGTTGTCAGTTCTTATGAGTGCAGGAATTCGGGAAATCCTGATCATCAGTACACCACAGGATACACCGAGATTTGAAGAACTTTTCGGGGACGGGCATCAGTTCGGCATCGAATTAACCTATGCGGTGCAGGAAAGACCGGAAGGTCTTGCGCAGGCGTTCATAATAGGAAAAGAATTTATTGGCAATGATGCGGCGGCAATGATCCTGGGGGATAATTTGTTTGCCGGGCATGGGCTTAAGAAACGTCTTTTAGAAGCGGTAAAAGCAGCGGAGAGAGGAGACGGTGCAACCATATTTGGATATTATGTGGATGATCCGGAACGGTTTGGTATCGTGGAATTTGATGAAAAGGGCAAGGCGGTTTCCATTGAGGAAAAACCCGAACATCCGAAAAGTAATTACTGTGTGACAGGTCTGTATTTTTATGATAACCGGGTGAGCGATTATGCAGGACAGTTAAAGCCAAGCAGACGCGGGGAGCTGGAGATCACGGATCTTAACCGGATCTATCTGGAACAGGGAAGACTTCGGGTAGAGCTTCTGGGTCAGGGCTTTACCTGGCTGGATGCGGGCACCCATGAGAGTCTGACAGATGCGACCAATTTTGTGAAGACGGTAGAGACTCATCAGCACCGGAAAATTGGATGTCTGGAAGAAATTGCCTATATGAATGGCTGGATTTCCAGAAACGCACTGCTGGAAGTCTGTGAAAAATACAGACAGAATCAGTATGGACAATATTTGCATGACGTAGCAGAAGGAAAGTTCAGAGAGAATCTATTTTAGACAGGGGAGAGAGTTTATGAAAATCATTGTTACCGGCGGCGCCGGATTTATTGGCAGCAACTTTATTTATTATATGATGGAAAAGCATTCGGAGGATCAAATCATCTGTCTGGATGCACTGACTTATGCAGGGCATATGTCAACCCTGGAAGTAGCAATGAAAAATCCAGCGTTCCGTTTTGTGAAAGCATCTGTGACGGATCGGGTGACTGTATACCGGCTGTTTGAGGAAGAACACCCGGATATAGTAGTTAACTTTGCAGCGGAAAGTCATGTGGACCGGTCGATTGAAAATCCGGAAGTCTTTCTGGATACCAATATAAAGGGAACGGCAGTGTTGATGGATGCGTGCCGGAAATATGGAATCTGGCGTTATCATCAGGTTTCTACGGATGAGGTGTATGGGGATCTTCCGCTTGAACGGCCGGATCTGTTTTTTACAGAAGAGACGCCGATCCATACGAGCAGTCCGTACAGTGCATCCAAGGCAGCGGCAGATCTTCTGGTACAGTCCTATCACAGAACGTATGGACTTCCGGTTACAATTAGCCGTTGTTCCAACAACTATGGACCATATCATCTGCCGGAAAAGCTGATTCCGCTGATGATCGTCGAAGCGCTTCATGACCGGCCGCTTCCGGTCTATGGTGATGGGAAAAATGTCCGTGACTGGCTTTATGTAAAGGATCACTGCCGGGCGATCGATTTGATCCTGCGTCACGGAAAAGAAGGGGAAATTTACAATGTCGGCGGGCATAACGAGATGAAGAATATTGATATTGTGAAGCTGATCTGCAGGGAGCTTGGAAAGCCGGAAGAGCTGATTACTTATGTGGAGGATCGGAAAGGGCATGACAGAAGATATGCAATCGATCCGTCAAAGATCCACAGAGAGCTTGGCTGGCTTCCGGAAACTTCTTTTGCAGAAGGAATTAAGAAAACAATCAACTGGTATCTGAATCATCAGGAGTGGTGGAGACCGATCGTAGAAAAGGAAATGAAAATAAAATGCTAAAGTTTTTGGTGACGGGTGCTGCCGGGCAGCTTGGAAAGGATGTTGTACGTGAACTGGAAAACCGGGGATATGAAGTGACGGGAAGCGGCAGCAAAAAGAGAAAAACAGCAGGTCGTTATGTGAAGATGGATATCACAGACAGAAACGAAGTCGAGGCAGTAATGAAAAAGCTCAGACCGGATATTGTGATCCACTGTGCGGCGTGGACGGCGGTGGATGCGGCAGAAGAGCCGGAAAACTATGAAAAAGTATGGGAAGTTAATGGAAAGGGCACAGCAAATCTTGCATCCGCCTGCCAGAAAATTCATGCTAAAATGGTTTATATCAGTACAGACTATGTGTTTGGTGGACAGGGGAGCAGACCGTGGGAACCGGATTGTGAGGAGTTTTCGCCGCTGAACCGATACGGTGAAACGAAATTACAGGGTGAACAGACAGTGAAAGCAGAACTGAAAGAGTATTTTATTGTGCGAATCGCTTGGGTATTCGGGAAAAACGGGAATAATTTCGTGAAGACCATGCTGGAGCAGGGGAAAAGACGGAAAGAACTTCGAGTGGTATGTGATCAGATTGGAACGCCGACTTACACAGCAGATCTTGCAAAATTTCTTGCAAATCTGTCGATGACAAAGCGATATGGAATCTATCATGTGACTAATGAAGGAGAATATGTCAGCTGGTATGATTTTGCAAAAGAAATCTTCGCACAGGCTGTGAAGCTTGGTGAAAAAGAATATGCAGATGTAAAAGTGATTCCGGTTACGACAGCAGAATATGGAATTTCAAAAGCAGCAAGACCGTTTAACAGCAGACTTGACAGAAAAAGGATCTGTGAAGAAGGATTTCAGCCACTGCCGGTCTGGAAGAATGCGCTGGAGAGATATTTGCAGGAAGTTCTTGCAGAGAGAAAAGGATAAAAGGAAAATGGGACAGATAAAGGTAGAAAAAAATGCAGGTGGAATCGAAGGACTCTGCGTGATCGAACCGTCGGTGCATGGTGATCAGCGTGGATATTTTATGGAAACTTATAATCAGAAGGATATGGAGGAAGCCGGACTTACGATGAAGTTTGTACAGGATAATCAGTCCGGTTCTGGAAAAGCAGTGCTGAGAGGACTTCATTTTCAGAAGAAATATCCGCAGGGAAAGCTAGTCCGGGTGATCCGGGGAACCGTATTTGATGTGGCGGTGGATATCCGGAAAGGAAGTGCCACCTATGGAAAATGGTATGGAATTGAACTGTCGGAAGAGAATAAAAAGCAGTTTTACATTCCGGAAGGATTTGCGCATGGATTTCTGGTGCTGAGCGACCAGGCAGAATTCTGCTACAAATGTACGGATTTTTATCATCCGGATGATGAGGGCGGGATTGCCTGGAACGATCCGACGATCAACGTTGCATGGCCAGAGCTTGATGTGCCATACAGAATGAGTGAAAAAGATAAAAAGTGGGGAAGGCTGGGAGAATAAGATGGAAAGAATTCAGGGATTAAAAGAATATGTACAGACAGAACATTATCTGGAAGGAATCGGGATCGGGAAAGAAGAGCAGAAGGAAATTCAGATTACCTATCAGCCACTGGCACAGGGCGAATATAATATCAACTACTGGTTCGTACACCCACTGACCGGAAAGAAACTGGTGCTTCGTGTCAATACAGGAAGCCAGATGCATCTGGAAAATCAGATTGAATACGAATATCATGCATTGGAGCTTCTGGCAGATTCAGGACGGACGCCAGTGCCGGTTTTTGTAGATGGAAGTAAGAAGGAACTGCCGTATGGTGTGATGGTTATGGAGTTTCTGGAAGGGAGTGCACTGGATTATCGGAAGAATCTGATGGAAGCGGCAGAATGTCTTGCGGATATCCACAGTGTTCCGGTAAAAGAAACGGATGGACTGATATCGCCATCGAATCCACTGCAGGCGATTCTGGATGAATGTAATCAGATGGTGCAGACATACTACGAGTCTGATCTGGGAGAAGAAAAGAAAAAAGTACAGATCCGGCGTCTTCTGGAGCTGGGACAGGAGAAGATCAATGAGATCCGGGATTATAGTGGATACAGATGCTGTATTAACACAGAGCTGAATTCAGGAAATTTCCTGATGAATGGCGCAGGAAAAGACAATTATCTGGTTGACTGGGAAAAGCCGCTTTATGGTGATCCGGTTCAGGATCTGGGGCATTTCCTTGCACCAACGACAACTTTCTGGAAAACAGATGTGATTCTGACAGAAGAAGAGATGGCTGATTTTACAAGAAAATATATCCAGGCGGTAAATGGCAGATTTGATGTGAGTGGAATCGAAGAACGTCTGAACATTTTTATTCCGATCACGTGTCTCAGGGGAATTACATGGTGTGCAATGGCGTGGGTAGAATATCAGGAGCCGGGAAGACTGATCCGCAACGAAGAAACATTTAAAAAGATGGAAGACTATTTAAACCGGGATTTTCTGGATATGATCGAAGAAAGATATTATAAATAAAGATTTCAGGGATACGGAGTAATAAAATCCTACGTTTTTCCACATACTACCCATATCGAATAAATTATGGAAAATATGTGGAACACAGGAGGAATAGAATCAATATGAAAGCTACAGGAATTGTCCGCCGGATCGATGATCTTGGCAGAATTGTCGTTCCGAAGGAAATCAGGCGCACGCTACGTATCCGTGAGGGTGATGCACTTGAAATTTTCACCGACCGGGAAGGAGAAATCATTCTCAAAAAATACTCACCGCTTGGGGAAATGGGAAATTTTGCAGACCAATATGCGGAAAGTCTGGCGCAGACGCTTGGATATCTGGTGTGTATCACAGATACAGATCAGGTGATTGCAGCAGCAGGACCGGGGAAGAAAGAATTTCAGGAACAGCTGATCACAAGACAGCTTGCGGAAGTGATCGCAAGAAGGGAGCAGTTTCTGGCATCCTCTATGGATCGGAAGTTCACGGTCATCGTGTCGGGACAGAATGCAGAACTGAAATGGCAGGTGGTAAGTCCGATCATCTGCGCCGGAGATGCGATCGGTTCTGTCGTGATCCTGGCAAAGGACGGCAGGAAAAAACCCGGTGAGTTGGAACAGAAGATGATACTCTGCGCAGCAGGATTTCTGGGACGACAGATGGAACAGTAAAGGAATATTTCATAAGAATCTCTCATAGTATAAAAGGACAGGAGGGGTTCTTATGGAAAAAAAGCTGTTTGGAAATATCTGTTTTACAAGACTTGTGAAAGCACTGATGCTTTCTTACTTTCTTACGATGCTGATGCTGCTCGGGCTGTCCTTTGGACTGTATAAGTTTGACTTAAGCGAGAAAACAGTCCGGATCGGGATCCTTGCGGTTTACATAATTTCCACATTTGCCGGTGGATTTGCCATGGGAAAAATGGGGAAGACAAGGAAATTCCTGAGGGGATTTATGCTTGGAATGTTCTATTTTCTGCTCCTGCTTGCAATTTCAGCAGGGATCTACCGGAGCGTGCAGGGTGGAATACAGATGATGATCGCCTGGATCCTCTGTGGGGCAGGCGGAATGCTCGGTGGTATGGTGTCCTGAAGGGGCGGAGATGTAATTTTTGCGTTGACGGTATCAAGGGATATGGGCGATACTTTTATTTTTTAATCCGGAGGAAGCAGTTGCTTCGGAAGGAGCAGTAATGACTCCGGGCACTTGCATGAATGTAAGGATTGTAAAGAAAAACTGGATTTTGCCCATTTGTTTCACACATTTGTTTCAGATTGGATTTTTGCGTTGACGGTAAGTTGGAAAATGTGTTATACTGTATCACATAATGAGCAAAGAAGGAGGATATTACAATGAAACACATTAAAACATTGAATACACAGACTCTGAACAATACAGTAAAGAAGGGCGGATGCGGAGAATGCCAGACATCCTGTCAGTCAGCATGCAAGACTTCTTGTACAGTAGGAAATCAGACTTGCGAACACAGCAAATAAGAGATATTTGTAAGTGTAGTGAATAAGTATGACAAGCAGGCAGCGGCTTTAAAGCCGCTGTCATTTGACGTATGAGGAAAAATTTGAAAAATAAGGATAGAAAGGGGTACCGGTTGTGATTCATCAGTACCAGAACAATGGATATAATATTGTACTTGATGTCAACAGCGGATGCGTTCATGTAGTGGACGAGCCGGGGTACGAAGTTATTGCATGTCTGAACCGTATGAACGAGAATCAGACAGTGCAGACGCTGAAAGAAGAAAGTACATGGAACCAGCTGAAAGATGAGCTGGAAGGGAAATATTCCGAAGAAGAACTCAGAGATATATTGGATGACGTGACAGAGCTGACTGAGAATGGACAGCTTTTTGTTGTTGATACATATGAACCTTTTATCGGGGAGGTTATCAAGCGTAAGACAGTTGTGAAAGCACTTTGTTTGCATATCGCACACGACTGCAATCTTGCCTGCAAATACTGTTTTGCAGAAGAAGGAGAGTATCACGGAAGAAGAGCGCTTATGACTTATGAAGTTGGTAAGAAAGCCCTGGATTTCCTGATCGCCAATTCCGGAACAAGAAGGAATCTGGAAGTTGATTTCTTTGGCGGGGAGCCGCTGATGAACTGGCAGGTTGTAAAAGACCTGGTGGCATACGGAAGAGAACAGGAGAAGCTTCATGACAAGCATTTCCGTTTTACTGTAACTACGAATGGTGTACTTCTGAATGATGACATCCAGGAGTTTATCAATAAAGAAATGGACAATGTAGTCATCAGTCTTGACGGACGTAAGGAAGTTAATGACAGAATGCGTCCTTTCAGAAACGGAAAAGGAAGCTATGATTTGATCGTTCCGAAGTTCCAGAAGCTTGCAGATTCACGTAATCAGGAACGCTACTATATCCGCGGAACATTTACCAGAAACAATCTGGATTTTTCAGAGGATGTGAAGCACTTTGCAGAGCTTGGCTTCAAGCAGATGTCGATCGAACCGGTTGTCGGGGATGAATCTGATCCGTATGCAATCCGCGAAGAAGATCTTCCACAGATCTTTGATGAGTATGACAAGCTTGCAAGATATATCATCGAGAAAGATAAAAAGGGAGAAGGATTCAATTTCTTCCACTTTATGATCGACCTGGAAGGAGGACCGTGTCTGTACAAACGTCTGTCCGGATGTGGTTCGGGAACCGAATACCTTGCTGTTACGCCATGGGGAGATTTCTATCCGTGTCACCAGTTTGTAGGTGATGAAGATTTCCTGATGGGAAATGTAAACGAAGGGATTACAAGACCGGAGATCGCAGATGAGTTCCGTTGCTGCAACGTATATACAAAAGAAAAATGTAAGAAATGTTTTGCAAGATTCTACTGCAGTGGTGGATGTATGGCAAACGCATACAAGTATGCAGACGGATTAAATGATTCTTATGATCTGGGATGTGAGATGGAACGTAAGCGCGTGGAATGCGCGATTATGATAAAGGCTGCAATGGCAGACGAAAACTAAGAAAGGGACTTGGACATGAAGAAGAGTAAAGGAATAGTAAGCCTTGTTCTGATTGCTGCACTTTTAGGACTTCTTGGATTTACCTGCTGGCAGGGATTTGGTTCCTCCCACACAGGTTCCGCAAGAAATATCAATCTTGGTCTTGACCTTGCCGGTGGTGTCAGCATTACCTATCAGACAAAAGACAAGAATCCTTCAGCAGAAGATATGAAGGATACGATCTACAAGCTGCAGAAGCGTGTAGAGCAGTACAGTACAGAAGCAAGTGTATATCAGGAAGGGGATGACCGGATCAACATCGAGATCCCAGGTGTATCCGATGCCAATAAAGTTCTGGAAGAACTTGGCAAACCAGGATCACTGGTATTTCAGGATGCAGATGGCAATACCGTTCTTGAAGGAACAGATGTTAAAAATGCAGAGGCTCAGACACAGGAGAACTCTACGACTAAGAACAAAGAATATGTCGTAGCTCTGCAGCTTACCAAAGAAGGAACAACCAAATTTGCAGAAGCAACAGCAGCAAATGTAGGAAAACAGATTTCCATTATTTATGATGGACAGACAATCAGTTCACCAAGAGTTAATCAGGCGATCGAAGGCGGAGAAGCCGTTATCACAGGGATGTCAAGCTATGAAGAAGCAGACAATCTTGCAGCTACCATCCGAATCGGTGGACTTTCTCTGGAACTGGAAGAACTTCGCTCTAATGTAGTAGCTGCACAGCTCGGAGAAGAAGCAATCAGCACAAGCTTAATGGCTGGTGCCATCGGACTTGCCATCATCTTCGTATTTATGTGCTTCGTATATCTGCTTCCGGGACTTGCAGCAGGTCTTGCACTTCTGATCTATACAGGACTGATTCTGGTGCTTTTAAATGCATTCAATATCACGCTTACCCTTCCGGGTATTGCAGGTATTATTCTTGGAATCGGTATGGCGGTGGATGCCAACGTTATCATTTTCGCCCGTGTGCGTGAAGAAGTGACAACAGGTATCAGTGTTAAGACTTCCCTGAAGAATGGTTTCCACAAAGCAATGTCTGCGATCGTTGACGGTAACGTAACAACTCTGATCGCTGCAGCTATTCTCTGGTTCAAGGGTTCAGGTTCTGTAAAAGGATTTGCACAGACACTGGCACTTGGTATTGTTGTGTCAATGTTTACGGCACTTGTTATTACCAGGATCATCATTTTCTCTCTGTACGCGATTGGTCTTCGTGATGTGAAATTTTATGCGAAGAAATTCAAAAAAGAAAGAAAAGTTATCGACTTTCTCGGAAAGAAAGCCATTTTCTTTGCAATATCAATTGCTGTGATCGCAGCAGGTTTTGTAACAATGGGAGTCCAGTCGGGAAAAGGTGAAGGTGCGCTGAACTACAGCCTGGAATTCAAGGGCGGTACGGCTACAACCGTAACATTTGATAAAGATTATTCGATCAAAGAGATTGATTCAAAGATCGTTCCGGTTGTAGAAGATGTGACCGGAGATCACAATGTACAGGCACAGAAAGTAAAAGACAGCAATCAGATCATCATCAAGACACAGACGCTGAATCTTGACGAAAGAGAAGCACTTAACAATGCGCTTGCTGATAAATTTGGTGTAGACACATCGACAATTACAGCAGAAAATATCAGTTCTACGGTAAGCTCCGAGATGAGACAGGATGCGATCATTGCAGTTATCATTTCAGCGATCTGTATGCTGATCTATATCTGGTTCCGGTTCAAAGATGTACGTTTCGCATCAAGTGCGGTTCTTGCTCTTTTACACGATTTGTTATTTGTGCTTACATTCTATGCACTTGCAAGAACATCTGTCGGTAATACATTTATCGCATGTATGCTGACAATCCTTGGATATTCTATCAATGCGACGATCGTTATTTTCGACCGTATCCGTGAAGAGCTTCGGGTCATGAAGAGAAACGATGATCTGAAAGCGCTTGTAAACAGAAGTATCACTTATACACTGACAAGAAGTATTTACACAACATTTACTACATTTGTCATGGTAGCGGTTCTTTATATCATGGGTGTAAGCTCTATTAAAGAATTTGCAGCACCTCTTATGGTTGGTATTGCAGGTGGCGGATATTCATCTGTATGTATCACCGGTGCATTATGGTATGTAATGAAAACAAAAATCGGCGGCAAAAAAGCAGCGAAAAAGAAATAACTGACAGAAAATGAGGTGTCGGAGGAGAATCCTCCGGCATCTTTGTATTATCTGACTACCAAAGAAAGGAAAAGAGAAAATGGAGAACTGGGTACTTCTGAGAAAAGGAGCGGATTTTCAGCATATCAGTGAGAAATTCCATATCAGTCCGCGAGTGGCTTCCCTGATAAGAAACCGGGATGTGATCGGGGATGATGCAATCGAGAAATATTTAAACGGTACGATCGCCGATCTGTACGATGGAATGCTGATGAAGGATATGGACAAGGCAGTAGCGGTTCTTGGAGAAAAGATAAAAGAAAATGCAAAAATCAGGATCATCGGAGACTATGATATTGATGGAATCCAGTCGACCTATATTCTTCTGGAGGGATTCCGGATGCTCGGAGCTGATGTGGACAGTGACATTCCGGATCGTATGAAGGACGGGTATGGTCTGAACCGGAACCTGATCGACCGGGCGCTGGAGGCCGACGTGGATACGATCATTACCTGTGATAACGGGATTGCGGCGGCAGAGGAGATCGCCTATGCAAAAAGTATGGGAATGACGATTGTGGTGACGGATCATCATGAGGTCCCGTATACGGAAATTGGCGCGGGACGAAGATATATTCTGCCGGAGGCAGATGCGGTTGTGGATCCGAAGCAGGAGGACTGTACTTATCCGTTCAAAGGGCTGTGCGGGGCTGCGGTTGCTTACAAGCTGGTGGAGGCTCTGATGGAAGCCATGGGAAAAGATGCGGAAGATGCAGATTATCTGATGGAAAATGTGGCAATCGCAACGATCGGTGATGTTATGGATCTGGTGGACGAAAACCGTATTTTCGTTAAACAGGGACTGGATATGCTGAAACGGACGGAGAATCTGGGACTGAAGGCGCTGATGGGATGTACTGGTGTGAATGTAGATAAGCTGTCTCCGTATCACATTGGATTTGTGATCGGTCCGTGTATGAATGCCAGTGGAAGACTGGATACAGCAAAGCGTGCCCTGGAGCTTCTGGAGGCAAAGAAAGTGGCGGAGGCGGATCTGCTGGCAGGTGATCTGAAAGCACTCAATGACAGCCGGAAGGATATGACGGCGCAGGCGGTAGAAGAGGCGTTTATCCAGGTGGAGAACAGTGAACTTAAGGATGCAGACGTGCTGGTGGTCTACCTGCCGGAATGTCATGAAAGCCTTGCCGGGATCGTGGCAGGAAGGATCCGGGAAAAATATTACCGTCCGGTCTTTGTGCTGACGAAGGGTGCGGAAGGTTTAAAGGGCTCAGGAAGATCGATCGAGACCTGGCACATGTACGAAGGACTGAACCGGGTAAAGCATCTGTTGTCAAAATTTGGCGGGCATAAGATGGCGGCAGGTCTCTCCATGCCGGAGGAGAATCTGGAACAGTTCCGTAAGGAGATTAACGAAAAATCCGGGATCACACCAGAGGATCTGAATGAAAAGATTGCCATAGATATGCAGCTCCCGTTTGAATGTGTCAATGAAAAATTTATCGGAGAGCTTGCGGCTCTGGAACCATTTGGCAAAGGAAATGCACGTCCGGTCTTTGCAGAAAGACAGGTACAGGTGGAAAGTGCGAGAATCCTTGGTAAGAATAAAAATGTGCTGAAGTTGCAGGTGAAGGATCTTCACGGTACAAGGATGGATGCCATGTATTTTGGAGATGTGAATACCTTTGTGGAATATGTGCGTGAAAAATTTGGAGATATTGCCTGTGAGTGTCTGCTGCGCGGACATGGGCATGGAATTGTTATGGCATTTACCTATTATCCTGATATCAATGAGTATCGGGGAGTCCGTACGCCACAGATTGTGATCCAAAATTATAAATAATTTGAAAAACAGCAATTTTATGCTATACTAATAGATATTGTATATATTTGTAGGTAAGGTGGAGAAGAAAGATGAAAAAACTTGAAGAATATGTTGTCAGCATTCCGGATTATCCGGAAAAAGGAATTATTTTCAGAGATGTAACCAGCATCCTTGAAGATCCGGAAGGGCTTCAGCTTTCTATTCGGGAATTGCAGGATAAGCTTGAAGGCATGGATTTCAACATCGTGATCGGACCGGAGTCCAGAGGATTTATTTTTGGAATGCCGATTGCATATAATCTGCAAAAAGCATTTGTGCCGATCCGTAAAAAAGGAAAGCTTCCTTGCGAGACAGCATCGATCAAGTATGATCTGGAATATGGAAGTGCAGAGATCGAGATCCACAAGCGTTCGATCAAACCGGGAGACAAGGTTGTGATTGTAGATGACCTGATGGCAACAGGCGGTACGGCAGAAGCAATGATCAAACTGATCGAAGGACTTGGCGGTGAGGTTGTAGAAGTTCTCTGCCTGATCGAACTGATGGGATTAAAAGGACGGGAAAAACTGAAAGGATACAAAGTAGATTCCGTAATCCAGTATCCGGGAAACTAATGAGAAAGAAGGGAAGGCTATGGCAGACGATATCGGAATCCAGCAGGAGATGCTGATCGAACCAACACATAAAAAACTGGAGATCGTAGATGGTCATGCGGTAAAGGATGTGGAAGATTATCAGAATCCGGAACTGCTCTATAAAAGTCTGATCGAGCGAGTCAGAAAGTACCATCCTTCGGCGGACGTCTCTATGATCGAAAAAGCATATCATATTGCAAGAGATGCGCATAAAGGGCAGACACGGAAATCCGGAGAAGAGTATATTATCCATCCTCTGTGGGTAGGAATAATTCTGGCACAACTGGAGATGGACAAAGAGACGATCGTTGCCGGCATCCTTCATGATGTGGTAGAAGACACGGTGATGACGGACGAAGAAATCCGTCAGGAATTCGGAGATGAGGTGGCTCTTCTGGTAGACGGTGTCACAAAGCTGGGACAGCTTTCCTATTCAGCGGATAAGCTGGAGGTCCAGGCTGAGAATCTTCGTAAGATGTTCCTTGCGATGGCAAAAGATATCCGTGTTATCATCATCAAGCTTGCCGACCGTCTGCACAATATGCGTACCCTGCAGTATATGCGACCGGAGAAACAGTTGGAAAAAGCAAAAGAAACCATGGATATCTATGCTCCGATCGCACAACGGCTTGGTATTTCCAAGATCAAGACAGAGCTTGATGACCTGGCACTCAAATATTCCCAGCCGGAGGTTTTTAACGATCTGGTAAAGCAGATCAATGCAAGAAAAACGGAAAGGGAAGAATTTGTCCAGCAGATCGTGGATGAGGTTTCCACGCATATGAAGAATGCGAACATTGATGCAGAAGTGAACGGACGTGTGAAGCATTTCTTCAGCATTTATAAGAAGATGGTGAACCAGGATAAGACGGTGGATCAGATCTATGATCTGTTTGCAGTCCGTATTATCGTAGATTCTGTAAAAGACTGTTATGCGGCACTTGGAGTTATCCATGAGATGTATACACCGGTACCGGGACGTTTTAAAGATTATATCGCAATGCCGAAGGCAAATATGTACCAGTCTCTGCATACGACTCTGATGAGTTCGATCGGTCAGCCGTTTGAGATCCAGATCCGTACAAAAGAGATGCATAAAACTGCTGAATACGGTATTGCGGCACACTGGAAATATAAAGAGTCTGAAGATGGAAAGAAGAGCGTTGAAGCGAAGGAAGAAGAGAAACTGAGCTGGCTTCGTCAGATCCTGGAATGGCAGCGAGACATGTCAGACAACCGGGAATTTCTGAATCTTCTGAAAGGAGACCTGGATCTATTTGCAGAGGATGTATACTGCTTTACACCGAACGGAGATGTCAAGAACCTGCCGAACGGTTCTACGCCGGTTGACTTTGCCTATGCGATCCATACTGCGGTCGGCAACAAGATGGTAGGTGCCAGGGTCAATGGCAAGCTGGTCAATATTGATTACAAGATCCAGAACGGGGACCGAATCGAGATCCTGACTTCGCAGAACTCCAAAGGACCGAGCCGTGACTGGCTGAGTATCGTCAAGAGTACCCAGGCGAAGAACAAGATCAACCAGTGGTTTAAGAAAGAATTCAAAGAAGAAAATATTGTACGTGGTAAGGAAATGCTCGCCACGTACTGTAAGGCAAAAGGATTTGTACTCTCGGATCTGATGAAACTGAAATATATGCAGATCGTGCAGGAAAAGTACGGCTTTAAGGACTGGGATTCAATCCTTGCAGCACTTGGACATGGCGGATTGAAGGAAGGGCAGATCGTCAACCGTCTTGCAGAAGAATACAGTAAGGATCACCGAAAAGAACTGACCGACGAAAGTGTTCTGGAAAAGGTTGCGGAAGCGGCAAAGAACAAGGTGCATATCACCAGATCCAAGAGTGGTATCGTGGTCAAGGGAATCGACGATATGGCAGTGCGTTTTTCCAGATGCTGCAATCCGGTGCCGGGAGATGAGATCGTTGGCTTTATCACCCGCGGACGCGGAATGTCGATCCACCGGACGGACTGTGTCAATATCATTCATCTGTCAGAAGCGGAAAGAGCGCGTCTGATCCCGGCAGAATGGGAAAAACCGGAGGAAGGTACAGATACCGGAAGCTATCTGGCTGAGATCAAGATGTATGCAAATGACAGGCAGGGACTTCTGATGGATATGTCTAAGGTGTTCACGGAGATGAATATTGATGTGAAGTCTATGAATGTAAGAACCAGCAAACAGGGAACAGCAACAATCGAAGCCGGATTTATTGTCCGGGGAAGAGAGGAGCTTGGAAAAGTGATCGGAAAGCTCCGGCAGATCGTCGGCGTGCTGGATATAGAACGAGCAGTGGGGTAAAAAGAAATGAAAATCGAAAAATTTGTAACAGGAATTATCAGTACCAATTGTTACATTGTTACTAATGAAGAAACAAAAGAGACCGTGATCGTTGATCCGGCAAACCTGTCAAAAGCGATGATCGGTTATATCGAAGAGGAAGAGCTTGTAATTAAGGCAATTCTTCTGACTCATGCGCATTTTGATCATATCATGGGAATCGATAAAGTGATCGACCGGTATGGAGAAATGCCGGTTTACGTAGAAGAATCCGATCTGGAGCTTCTTCACACACCGTCTATGAATGAGTCAACGGTATATACAAATGGCTATAGCTACCCGGGTGGAGACGTGATCCATGATGGAGATGTGCTTCATCTGATCGGAGAAGATTTCCGGGTGATCCATACACCGGGACATACCCAGGGCGGCGTATGCTACTATGTAGAAAAAGAGGGAGTACTTTTCAGTGGAGATACATTGTTCTGTTGTTCAGTCGGAAGAAGTGATTTTGCAACCAGCAGCACTTCTGCACTGATTCGTTCGATCAAGGAAAAGCTGTTCCTGCTTCCGGATGAAACAAAGGTATTCCCGGGACACATGGGCGCAACAACGATTGGTAACGAAAAAGTGAACAACCCGTATGTATAGAGGAGCAGAGAAATGATTCGGATCAGCTGTAAGAATGAACGTTTCACTTACGACATGTATCATATCGTAAAGTCATTTCTTCCTGATGCCGAGATCAGCCAGAAGGTAGATCCAGAACAGGAACTTCTGATCGAGATGACCGCAGAAGAGGAACCGGATCTGGGAGAGCAGGCATGTGATAAAAAGGTCCGGTGGACCTTTTTTCATTGCAGGGAGGCTGAAATCGCAGACATCAGCGAAAAAAGAGAACAAAAGCGTTATATCAATAAAAAATTATATCAGACCCTGGTCAAAAAGACCGGAGAAGAACATGCATGGGGGAATATGACAGGTGTCCGCCCCACAAAGATGATCATGGAAAGACTGGAAGAAGGTTCTTCTGAGAAAGAAATCATCCGGTATATGCATGATACCTATGTGGTAAGCGAGAAAAAAGCAATGCTTGGTATCGAGATTGCAAAGCGGGAAAAAGCCCAGCTTGACAAGCTGGATTATGAAAATGGATACAGTCTTTATATCGGAATTCCGTTCTGCCCGACAACCTGCAGTTACTGCTCCTTTACTTCTTATCCGGTTGCAAAATGGCAGGACCGGATGGATGAATATGTAGATGCACTTTTAAAAGAGCTTGCATTCATTGCAGAGGTTTCAAAAGAAAAGCATCTTAATGCGATTTATATGGGAGGCGGTACGCCGACAACCCTGAGTGCACAGCAGATGGACCGGGTTTTGAGTTTCCTGGAAGAACATTTTTCCTTTGAACATCTGAAAGAATATACGATCGAAGCCGGAAGACCGGACAGTATTACTGAGGACAAGCTGCGAGTGATTCGAAAGCATGGAGTTGGCAGAATTTCCATCAATCCACAGACCATGCAGCAGAAGACACTGGATGTGATCGGAAGACGTCACACAGTGGAAGATGTAGTCCGCATTTTCCATCTGGCAAGAGAACTGGGATTCGACAATATCAATATGGATCTGATCGCAGGTCTTCCGGGAGAACATCCGGAGGAAATGGAAGATACTCTTCGTCAGATCAAAGAGCTTGCACCGGATAGTTTGACGGTCCATGCACTTGCAATGAAACATGGTTCGAGACTGACACGCGAACGGGCTGCAAGCACAGAAAAACAAAATTACAAACAGATGGCAAGAGAGCTGGAAGAGATGATCGATATGGCACGTAAGGCGGCCGGTGAGATGGGACTTTATCCGTATTATCTCTACAGACAGAAGAATATTGCAGGAAATTTTGAAAATGTAGGTTACGCAAAGGTTGACAAAGCGGGAATTTACAATATACTGATTATGGAGGAAAAGCAGTCCATCGTTGCTGCCGGTGCAGGCGCATCGACTAAGGTGGTGCTTCCGTATGAGATTCCGGCGCCCGGAAGTAAAAACGGGCGGATGACGAATCTGATAAGAATAGAAAATGTCAGAGATGTGGGAGAATATATTTCCCGTATCGATGAGATGATAGAGCGAAAAGGAGAATGGTTATGGCATTAAAGAAAAAACCGGTTACCGGCATGAAAGACATGCTCCCGAAAGAAATGGAAATCAGAGATTATGTGATCCAGATGATCAAGGATACCTATAAGACATTTGGATTTACTTCCATAGAGACACCGTGTGTGGAACACATTGAGAACCTGTGCAGCAAACAGGGTGGCGACAATGAAAAACTGATCTTCAAGATTCTGAAGAGAGGGGAAAAACTGAAAATTGCTGAGGCAAAAGAAGAGATCGATCTGGTAGACGGAGGACTTCGTTATGACCTGACAGTTCCGCTTGCAAGATACTATGCAAATCATGCAAATGAACTGCCGTCACCGTTTAAGGCACTTCAGATTGGCAATGTATGGAGAGCAGACCGTCCACAGAGAGGACGTTTCCGTCAGTTCATGCAGTGCGATATCGATATTTTGGGTGAGCCGGGTAATCTTGCAGAGATCGAACTGATCCTTGCAACTACGACCATGCTTGGAAAGATGGATTTCCACAATTTTACGGTATGTATCAATGACCGTAATATCTTAAAGGCGATGGCTGCATTCAGTGGATTTAAGGAAGAAGATTTCGACGAAGTATTTATCATCCTTGATAAGATGGATAAGATCGGCAAAGAAGGCGTAGGCGAAGAACTGGTTGAGATGGGTTATACAAAAGAAAATGTAGATACTTATCTCGGACTCTTTGATGAGATTAACCCGGATGTTGATGGAATCCGTTTCTGCAAAGAAAAGCTGGCAGGATTCCTTGATGAGAAGACAGCTGACAGCATGGAAATGATCATTTCCAGCGTAGAAAGTGCAAAAGAGGCAGATTTCAAAGTAAAATTTGATCCGACGCTGGTACGTGGACAATCTTACTATACAGGAACCATTTTTGAAGTAACGATGGATGAATTTGGCGGCTCTGTTGCAGGTGGCGGACGTTACGATAAGATGATCGGTAAATTCACAGGGCAGGACACACCGGCATGTGGATTCTCAATCGGATTTGAGCGTATTGTCATGCTGCTTCTGGAAAATGGATATGAGATTCCTTCCAAGCGCCAGAAAAAAGCATATCTTCTTGAAAAGAATATGCACAAGGAAGGCATCCTCAAAGTACTTGAGATGGCAAAAGCTGACCGCGCAGCCGGGAAACAGGTTCTGGTGGTCAATATGAAGAAGAACAAGAAATTCCAGAAGGATCAGCTGATCGCAGAAGGATATGAAGATATCACAGACTGCTACAAAGATTCCGTTATGGATTTATAAGGAAAGAGAAACGCAGGAGGATAAATTAGAATGGCAGAGTCAATGACAGGACTGAAAAGAACACATCGGTGTGCAGAGCTTTCAGAGGCAAACATCGGTGAAAAAGTAACCATCATGGGATGGGTACAGAAGAACAGAAATAAAGGTGGACTGGTTTTTGTAGATGTACGTGACCGTTCCGGACTGATCCAGGTTGTTTTTGAAGAGGGAAGTACAGATAAAGCGCTTCTTGAGAAGGCAGCAAAGCTTAGAAGTGAGTTTGTTGTAGCAATCGTGGGAACTGTTGAAAAACGTTCCGGTGCAGTTAATGAAAATCTTGCAACAGGTGCGATTGAGATCAAACCGGAAGAACTCAGAATTTTATCTGAATCTGAGACACCTCCGTTCCCGATCGAAGAGAATTCCAAGACAAAAGAGGAAGTACGTCTGAAATACCGTTTCCTTGATCTTAGAAGACCGGACATCCAGAGAAACCTGATGATGAGAAGCCGTGTGGCTACCCTCGCACGTCAGTTCATGGCAAAAGAAGGATTCCTTGAGATCGAGACACCGTTCCTGATCAAGAGTACACCGGAAGGTGCAAGAGATTACCTGGTACCGAGCCGTATTCATCCGGGAAGCTTCTATGCACTTCCGCAGTCACCGCAGATCTTCAAACAGCTGCTGATGTGCTCCGGATATGACCGCTATTTCCAGATCGTAAAATGTTTCCGTGATGAAGACCTTCGTGCAGACCGTCAGCCGGAATTTACACAGATGGATATGGAACTTTCTTTTGTAGATGTTGATGATGTCATTGATATCAATGAGAGACTGCTTGCACATCTGTTCAAAGATGTACTGGATATCGATGTACAGCTCCCGATTCAGAGAATGACCTGGCAGGAAGCAATGGACAGATTCGGTTCTGATAAACCGGATATCCGTTTCGGCATGGAGCTGGTTAATGTGACAGAGACTGTCAAAGACAGCGAATTTGTTGTATTTAAGAATGCGATTGAAGCAGGCGGAACTGTCCGTGGTATCAACGCAAAAGGCCAGGGTGGCATGGCCAGAAAGAAGATCGACAAGCTGGTTGATTTTGCAAAAGGTTATGGAGCAAAGGGACTTGCTTATATTGCAATCCATGAAGACGGAACTGTCAAATCTTCTTTCTCAAAATTCATGACGGAAGAAGAGACAGCAGCGCTGATTAAAGCGATGGCTGGAGAGAATGGAGACCTTCTTCTCTTTGCGGCAGATAAGAATAAAGTTGTATGGGATGTTCTTGGTGCACTCAGACTGGAACTGGCACGCCAGATGGAACTCCTTGATAAGAATGAATACAAATTCCTGTGGATCACAGAATTCCCGCTTCTTGAGTGGAGTGATGAACAGAACCGTTTCACAGCAATGCATCATCCGTTTACCATGCCGATGGAAGAAGACCTTCAGTACATCGACAGTGATCCGGGAAGAGTCCGTGCAAAAGCATATGACATCGTTCTGAATGGTAACGAGATCGGAGGCGGAAGTGTCCGTATCTTCAACCAGGAGATCCAGAGTAAAATGTTTGAAGTACTTGGATTCACACCGGAACAGGCACAGGAGCAGTTCGGATTCCTTCTGAATGCATTTAAATACGGTGTGCCGCCACACGCAGGACTTGCTTACGGTCTTGACCGTCTGGTTATGCTGATGGCAAAACAGGACAGCATCCGTGACGTGATCGCGTTCCCGAAGGTAAAAGATGCATCTGACCTGATGACAGAAGCACCGGAGAGAGTCGATCCGAAGCAGCTGGAAGAGCTTGGACTGGAGCTGGAAGAGCAGACAGCGGACGCTGAATAAATTTTATAATTCAATTTTTAAAAATGAACATTTTTTCACATAAAACAGAATTGGCTGTCAAAGTGAAGAAATGTTCATTTCTTTTTTTATAGCGAAATTCTATAATAACGGTAGTTGAAATAAAAGGAGGATGGGATATATGGCACATAAAATTTTAGAAGAAGCGCAGGAAATGAATGATCTACTTATAAAATGGAGAAGAGATCTTCATCAAATTCCTGAGACGGATCTGGAGCTTCCAAAGACTGTGGAATATATCGGTAAACGTCTGGATGAGATGAATGTAGAATACAAGGTATTTCCTGAGGTTTCAGTGATTATCGCTCAGATTGGAAAAGGGGATAAATGTTTTCTTCTGAGAAGTGATATGGATGCGCTTCCGGTAGAAGAGGAAACGGGACTTGAATTTGCATCAAAGAATGGCTGTATGCATGGATGCGGACATGATCTGCACGCTACGATCCTTCTTGGAGCGGCAAAAATTTTAAAGGCGCATGAAGAAGAACTGCCGGGCGTGGTCAAATTATTGTTCCAGCCAGGTGAGGAGACCTTCCGCGGAGCGAAAGCAGCAGTGGAAGCAGGAGTCCTGGAGAATCCGCATGTAGATGCTGCCTTTGCAGCGCATGTATTTGCGGCAATTCCATGTGGAACGATTGGATATGGTGTGGAAGCCATGGCATCTGTATATGGCTTTAAAATCACCCTTACAGGACGGGGCGGACATGGTTCTGCACCGGAGGGCTGTATTGACCCGATCAACGCTGGTGTAGAAGTTTATCATGCTCTTCAGGCACTGATCGCCAGGGAATGTCCACCATCAGCAGAGGCAGCACTTACGATTGGACAGTTTACAGCTGGTAATGCAGCAAATGTAATTCCGGAGCGTTGCGTGCTTCAGGGAACACTAAGGACATTTAATGAAAAAGTAAGGACGATGCTGATTCGGAGAATCAATGAAATTGTTCCGGCTGTTGCAGCAGCTTATCGTACTACATGTGAAATCGAAGAACTCAGCAATGTTCCGAGTGTAACTTGCAATGAAGAACTGAATGCAGAGTATATTAAAAGTGTTGAGTCTCTTGAGAATCCGGGAACAACGATTAACGGTGGATTTCATGTCATGGGATCCGAAGACTTTGCCGTGATTTCGGCAAAAATACCGGCAAGTTATTTTGTAGTCGGAGCCGGAGTGGAAGATCAGAGTAAATGGAAAGGACAGCATAATCCAAAGATTCTGTTTAATGAAAAAGCATTACCGCTTGGCGCAGCCATGTATGCGAAGATTGCAATGGACTGGCTGGCAAAATAGAAGAGTAGATCTATAAGGTTAGAATAAATAAAAAGAAGGGATCAGGCTTTTACAAAAAAAGTGAAAGCGGATCCCTTTTCGTGTATCTGGCACAACTCTGACAAATGGGGCCTTTTGATTTAATTAAAAGTTTAATCAGAAATTTACATGAATGAAAAAAGAGACTTATGAAAATCATAAGTCTCACAAAGAGCGACAGACGGGACTCGAACCCGCGACCTCCACCTTGGCAAGGTGGCGTACTACCAACTGTACTACTATCGCATCTATTAAATTGTGTTCATCAGAACAATATCTACTATACCGTACAAAGAAGGAATTGTCAACGAAAAAATGAAGAAATTCTGTTCTACTTTTTGCGGAGATTCAATAAGTTTTCTGTTAATCAGACAAAAAATGATTTTAACAGAATAATAGGCGAAGAAAAGTAGAAAAGTCCGACATATAAAATTGAAAATATACTTGACCAATTGATAGATATATTGTATAGTATTTATTGTTCTGATGAACAACAAATAATGAATGCGATAGTAGTACAGTTGGTAGTACGCCACCTTGCCAAGGTGGAGGTCGCGGGTTCGAGTCCCGTCTGTCGCTCTTGAATTAAGAACTACATGTTGCGTGTGGTTCTTTTTTTGTGCATACAATGAGCCAAATACAGATTTTCACATCCATGCAGATTTGTGCTTGCACAAGGATCTGCATGGATGTGAAAATCTGTATTTGGCGAATGTACATCATCGAGCTGCTAAGCGAGATGGTGTATGTTCGCCGGGGGTTCGTGTTCACACGAAACCCTGGCTCATTACTAACTATAAATATCCCCTGGTACCCATGCAGATTTGTGCTTGCACAAGGATCTGCATGGGTGTAAAAATCTGTATTTGGCGAATGTACATCATCGAGCTGCTAAGCGAGATGGTGTACGTTCGCCGGGGGTTCGTGTTCACACGAAACCCTGGCTCATTACTAACGTAAAAAAGACTGGCATCGAGCCAGTCTTTCATCATAACTATTCTTTTTTTTATTTCAGGAAGAACCAGTATCCTGCAAATGCAGCAGCTGCGATGATCAGGAAGATAAGGATTACAACAAGCACAACAGGAAAATGTCTCTCATCATCGTCATCTTCTTCGTCTAACATATTCTGATAGTTCTCACGCATCTCCTGTTCACGTTTTTCACGGACATGCTTTGGTGGGATATTAGAATAGGTCTGTTCTTTTTCTCCCTCTGGAGTGGAAAGATCAGGTGCAGTAATTTTAAGTTCATCCTCTTCATCAGAAATGATACGTGTGCTGGAATTGTCAATTGCATGTACCGGTTTGGCTTCTTCCGGACGTTTCTTTTTCGGACGTGGACGAACTTTTTCCCGGCTTTCTTCCTGACCTTCTGCATATTTGAGAAGTGGACGGTCTGAAGTAGCAGGGCGTTTCTTTGGATGCGGTCTGGATGGCTGTTCTTCGGAAGAACCTTCTGTCTTCGGACGAGGTTTTCTTACCGGTCTTTCGCCTTCGGCAGCCGGGTTCGGATGTTTTTTCTTCGGATGAGCCGGTACTTCTGGATTAGCAGAAGAAGCGGTCCGCTTTTCGGCGTTTTCCGGAGATACCGGACGTTTTTTCTTTTTCTTTGGCTGGGCAGGACGTTCGGCAGAAGCTTTTTCTCCTTCGGCAGCCGGGCGCTTTTTGTGTGGCTTTTCTGCAGCCTTACCGGCTTCAACTGTTTTTTCAACCAATGCTTCTTTTGCAAGCTTTTTTTTCTTTTCACGCTGTTTATCTAAATTCCACTGCTTTTTACAGTCGCGGCAGATTGCGAATTCATTGTAGATTGCTTCACCGGCTTCATTTTCGCCTATTTTTTTGTTCTTGATCTCAAGATCCTTTTTACAAATCGGGCACTGCATGATTTATCTCTCCTCCTTGGTTTTTTAATATGTATCTACTCCCTTATTAAATGATGTAAATGTTAAAAATTATGTTTAACATTTACATCCTTAAATACATAGAATCATACATTTATAATGTTATCACGTCCCCAAAAGATGTCAAGAAAGTTCTTTGAATATTTACAAAAAAGTGCTAGAATAAAATGGATTTACTATAGATTAGGAGGACGCGAAGATATGACAGATACAAAGACGATCAAAGTAGGATTACTTGGACTTGGAACAGTCGGAACAGGTGTTTATAAATTGATTGGACGCCGCAGTGAAGAGATGCAGCAGAAGACCGGCGCCGCTCTTGAAATAAAGAAAATCCTGGTACACAACATGAAAAAAGTAAGACAGGGTGTAGATCAGAATCTGCTGACAGATCAGTGGAAAGAGATTATAGAAGATGATGAAATCCAAATCGTGATCGAGGTGATGGGCGGAATTGAGCCAGCGAAAACGATGATCACAGAAGCACTGAAAGCAGGGAAAAATGTAGTAAGTGCAAATAAGGATCTGATCGCAGAATATGGAAAGGAACTCTATGACGCTGCGAAAGAAGGTAGCGCTGATTTCCTGTTTGAAGCAGCGGTAGCAGGAGGGATTCCGATCATCCGTCCGCTTAAGCAGTGTCTGGAAGGCAACCAGATCGATGAGATCATGGGAATTGTCAACGGTACGACTAACTATATCCTGACAAAGATGTTTGAAGATGGAATGGATTTCACAGAAGCACTCGCAAAGGCGACAGAGCTTGGCTATGCAGAAGCGGATCCGACGGCGGATGTGGAAGGCCTGGACGCAGGACGTAAGGTGGCAATCATGGCTACGTCAGCATTCCATTCACAGGTGAAATTTTCGGATGTCTATACGGAGGGAATCACAAAGATCACAGCAGCAGATGTAAATTACGCAAAAGAGATGGGAAATGTGATCAAACTGATCGGTATTGCGAGAAATACATCTAATGGAATTGAAGCAGGTGTTTATCCGATGATGATCGATAAGAAACATCCGCTCGCTACCGTAAGAGATTCCTTTAATGCTGTTTTTGTACACGGAGATGCAGTTGGGGATACCATGTTCTATGGAAGAGGAGCAGGAGAACTGCCGACCGCAAGTGCAGTTGTCGGAGATGTGATGGATGTTACAAGAAATATTGTATGGAACTGTACCGGAAGAATCGGATGGAGCGCATACAAAGAGCTTCCGATCAAGGAATTTGCGGACGTCAAGAATCGTTTCTTTATCCGTATGCAGGTGAGTAATGAACCGGGAGTACTGGCAGCAATCGCGAAAGTATTCGGAGATCATAAGGTAAGTATCGAACGTGTGATCCAGGAACAGGCAAAAGCGGCAAAGGCAGAACTTGTCATCGGGACATCCGCAGTCAAGGAATACCATCTTCAGGATGCACTGGAGGAATTAAAAGAAATGCCGATCGTAAGTGAGATCAGCAGCATTATCAGAGAATATTAAAAGGCACAGCATTGGAAAAAGGAGTAATCAGGCATGAGTTATGCAGACAAAGTTTTTATAGAGATGTGCAGGGACATCATTGATAATGGAACCAGCACAGAAGGAGAAAAGGTACGTCCGAGATGGGAAGACGGGACTCCGGCGTATACAGTAAAAAAATTTGGTGTGGTGAACCGGTATGATCTGCGAAAAGAATTCCCGGCACTGACACTCAGAAGAACCGGGATCAAAAGCTGTACGGATGAGCTTTTGTGGATTTGGCAGAAAAAATCCAATAATATCCACGATCTGAACAGTCACATCTGGGACAGCTGGGCAGATGAAGATGGATCGATCGGGAAGGCATACGGCTATCAGATGGGCGTAAAGCATGTCTACAAAGAAGGAATGATGGATCAGGTAGACCGTGTACTCTATGATCTGAAGAATAATCCTTACAGCCGCCGGATCATGACGAATATTTATGTACATCAAGATCTTCATGAGATGAATCTTTATCCGTGTGCATACAGCATGACGTTCAATGTGACAAAAGAAAAGGGCAGCGACAAGCTGACATTGAACGGAATCCTGAACCAGCGTTCCCAGGATGTGTTGGCGGCAAATAACTGGAATGTATGCCAGTATGCTGTGCTGCTTCATATGCTCGCGCAGGTATGCGATATGCAGGTGGGCGAATTTGTACATGTGATCGCAGATGCACATATTTACGACAGGCATATTTCGCTGATCGAGGAACTGATTTCAAGAGAGACGCACCCGGCACCGAAATTCTGGCTGAATCCGGAAGTGAAAGATTTCTATCAGTTTACACCGGATGACGTAAGATTAGACGATTATGTGACAGGACCGCAGATCAAAAATATTCCGATCGCGGTTTAGAAAAGGAGACAGATACGATGAACATTATTGTAAATGCAGATAAAAACTGGGCAATAGGAAAGAATAACAGTCTGCTTGTACGAATCCCGGCAGATATGAAATACTTCCGTCAGATGACAGAAGGCAATATTGTCGTGATGGGAAGAAAGACACTGGAAAGCTTTCCGCAGGGGCGTCCGCTTGCCAACCGGGTTAATATCGTGATTTCCCACAATCCGGATTATCAGGTGAAGGATGCGATCGTGGTACACAGTGTGGAAGAGGCAATGCAGGAATGTAAAAAGCACAAAGGAGAAGTCTTTGTGATCGGCGGAGAAAGTATTTACCGTGCAATGCTTCCGTATTGTAATATAGCGTATGTTACGCGGACAGATCATGTATATGAGGCAGATACCTGGTTCCCGGATCTGGATAAGGATCCGGATTGGCAAAAAACAGCTGAGACGGATGAACAGACATATTTCGATCTTGAGTATGTATTTGCAAAATATGAAAGAATAAAATAGATCAATAAAATTTGCGAAATGTATCATTGACAAATCAATAGACCACTCATTATAATAAATGTAATCGATGAGACAATAGAAGAAATGCTATGACAAGGAGGAGTATATAATCTTCGGAAGCAAAGAGAGAAGGCGGATGGTGTAAGCCTTCATGAAGGGATTGTAGAAGTAGCCTTTGAGCAGCGGACTGAACGGGAATTTCTCAAGTAGACTTCGACGTAGACCCTACGTTACAGGGGAATAGTATCGAACATTTCTATGGTTCTGTACTTGCGTGAGAGCAGAGAAGCAGCTTCTCTGAAGACAGGTGGTAACACGGATTTTATATTCGCCCTGAACGGTCAGCCGTTTAGGGCGTTTGTTATTCTATATGACTATGATAAAAATTTGGCGATCATCTGTATAGAAAATTCATGGAGGTAGATTTATGAAAAAAATATCAGGGAACAAATTACTTGTAAAAGCATTAAAAGAGGAAGGGGTAGATATCCTTTTTGGATATCCGGGAGCCTGTACAATTGATATCAGTGATGAAATTTACAAACAGGATTACACAAAAGTTGTACTTCCGCGTCATGAACAGGCACTTGTCCATGCTGCAGATGCTTACGCCAGATCAACAGGAAAAGTCGGGGTATGTCTGGTAACAAGCGGACCGGGTGCAACCAATCTGGTGACAGGAATTGCAACGGCAAATTATGACAGTGTACCGCTGGTATGTTTTACCGGACAGGTTGCGAGACATCTGATCGGAAATGATGCATTCCAGGAAGTTGATATCGTAGGTATTACAAGAAGTATCACAAAATACGGTGTGACAGTAAGAAAGAGAGAAGATCTGGGAAAAATCATCAAAGAGGCATTCTATATTGCGCGCAGCGGACGTCCGGGTCCGGTTCTTGTGGATCTCCCGAAAGATGTAATGGCAGAGCTTGGAAGCCCGAATTATCCGGAGACAGTCAATATCCGCGGATATAAGCCGAGTACCGGTGTTCACATCGGACAGCTTAAGAGAGCAGTCAAGATGCTTGGAAAAGCAAAGAAACCGTTGTTCCTTGCCGGTGGTGGGGTAAATATTGCAGGAGCGAATAAGGCGTTTACCGAACTTGTAGAACGTACCCAGATCCCGGTTGTGACAACGATCATGGGACGTGGTGCGATTCCGACAACGCATCCGCTTTTTATCGGTAATCTGGGGATGCACGGTGCATATGCATCCAATATGGCAGTGGAAGAATGCGATCTGCTGTTCTCGATAGGGACCAGATTTAACGATCGTATCACCGGAAAACTGCATGCATTTGCACCGAAGGCTACGATCGTACATATCGACATTGATACTTCCTCCATCTCACGTAACATTCAGGTAGATATTCCGATCGTTGCGGATGCAAAAGAAGCAATTGAAAAATTATTGGAATATGTAGAACCAATGGAGAAAAAAGAAAGCTGGATGGAACAGATCGAAGGCTGGAAAGAGGAGCATCCGCTTAGGATGAAACCAAAGGGAGACCAGATGCAGGCTCAGGATATTCTGGAGACGATCAATGAAGTGTTTAAAGAGGATGACAAGATTGTTGTGACAGATGTAGGACAGCATCAGATGTTCACATCCCAGTATCTGGAAGTGAATGAAAAGACCAGACTTTATATGTCCGGCGGACTTGGAACCATGGGATATGGATTCCCGGGAGCAGTCGGAGCGCAGATTGGCAATCCGGACAGTACGGTGATTGCAATTTCCGGTGATGGCGGTATGCAGATGAATATTCAGGAATTTGCAACAGCAGTGCTGGAAGAACTTCCTTTGATCCTCTGTGTATTTAACAATACCTATCTTGGAATGGTTCGCCAGTGGCAGAAACTTTTCTATGGAAAACGCTATTCTATGACGGATCTTCGTGCAGGCGCAGCGACAAGACGTGGAGAAGAGCATCCACCGAAATATACGCCGGACTTTGTAAAACTTGCAGAAAGCTATGGGGCAAAGGGAATCCGTGTAACCGAAAAATCCGAGATGAAAGCAGCATTTGAACAGGCAAAAGCAAACCGTGCACTGAAGGTGCCGACTCTGATCGAATTCATGCTGGATCCGGAAGTGCAGGTTTATCCGATGGTACGTCCGGGCGGAACCCTGGAAGATCTTTTGATGGATTAATGGAGAGGAGAGGTGAAGATGGATAATACAATGAAAAAAAGATGGATTTCCTTATATGTGGAAAATCAGGTTGGTGTACTTTCAAAGATTTCCGGACTCTTTTCCGGTAAATCCTATAATCTGGAGAGTCTGACGGTAGGTAGAACAGAAGATCCGACTATCTCCAGAATGACGATTGAGACGAACAGTGATGAAGAGACTTATGAGCAGATCAAAAAACAGCTGAACCGTATGGTTGAAGTCATCAGAGTCATTGATTTTACAGAAGTATCTGTTGTTATGCAGGAGCTGATGTTTATCAAGGTAAAAAACTGTACACCGGAAGATAAGACAGAGCTTTTCCAGATTGCGCAGACCTATCAGGCAAAGGTACGTGATTATGGAAAAGACAGTGTACTTCTTGAATTTGTACACACGGCACATAAAAATACAGCGATCATCCAGTTTCTACGTTCTGAATTCAATTCAATTGAAGTTGTAAGAGGCGGAAGTGTGGGGATTGAAGCGATCACAATGCCAAAAAGATAAAAAAATCAAAAAAAACAGAGCGCACTCTTGAATTTGAAAAACAGAAGTAATATAATAGCGATATGTAATCCGTAGGATTTAAAATACGGGAAGCAAAAATTATAATTTAGATATATGTTACTGTAAGAAGCAACAAGGGAATGGAGGAATTACAATGGAAAAGAAACAGATTGACTGGTCAAGCATAGGATTTGGTTATATCCCGACCGAAAAGAGATATGTTTCAAATTACAAAGATGGAAAGTGGGATGATGGATGCCTGACAGAAGATGCCAACATTGTATTGAATGAGTGTGCAGGTGTTCTGCAGTATTCCCAGTCAGTATTTGAAGGTATGAAGGCATACACAACAGAAGACGGACGCATCGTTGTATTCCGCCCGGATATGAACGCAAAGAGATTTGCTGATTCCGCAAGAAGACTTGAGATGCCGGTATTTCCGGAAGACCGTTTTGTAGATGCGATCGTACAGGTAGTAAAAGCCAATGCGGCTTATGTACCACCTTATGGATCAGGAGCGTCCCTTTATATCCGTCCATATATGTTCGGAAGCAATCCGGTTATCGGAGTTAAACCTGCTGACGAATATCAGTTCCGTGCATTTGTAACACCAGTAGGACCATATTTCAAGGGCGGCGCAAAGCCGATCACAATTAAAGTCTCAGACTTTGACCGTGCAGCACCGCATGGAACAGGACATATCAAAGCTGGTCTTAACTATGCAATGAGCTTACATGCAATTGTAACAGCACATGAAGAAGGCTATGCAGAGAATATGTATCTGGATGCAGCAACAAGAACAAAAGTAGAAGAGACAGGTGGAGCAAACTTCATCTTCGTCACAAAAGATGGTAAAGTAGTTACTCCGAAATCAAACAGTATCCTTCCATCTATTACAAGACGTTCTATTCTTTATGTGGCAGAACATTATCTTGGACTTGAGACAGAAGAAAGAGAAGTATATCTTGATGAAGTAAAAGACTTTGCAGAATGCGGACTTTGCGGAACAGCAGCAGTTATTTCACCGGTTGGAAAGATTGTAGATCATGGTAAAGAAATCTGCTTCCCAAGCGGAATGGATGAGATGGGACCTGTTATCAAGAAATTATATGAAACACTTACCGGAATTCAGATGGGACACATCGAAGCACCGGAAGGATGGATCCAGGTGGTTGAATAATGGATAAATTCGTTACAAAGCGAAATGATCTGCTCGCTGAGCAGGTGATAAAGAATTTGAAGTCCCGTCAGATGGAGGGACATTATGTACAGACCAAAGAAGAGGCACTTGCCCTTGCACTGGAGCTGATTCCGGAAGGAAGCAGCATCAGTTGGGGAGGGTCTATGAGCATTAAGGCAATTGGTCTTCCTGAAGCACTTCATAAAGGAAATTATAAAGTGCTGGACAGAGATCTGTGTGCGACACCGGAGGAAAAAGCAGAGATGATGCATCAGGCACTTAACTGCGATTATTTTCTGGCAAGCTGTAATGCAATCTCGGAAGATGGGATACTGGTTAATATAGATGGAAATGCAAACCGTGTGGCAGCTATTTCTTACGGACCGGAAAATGTTCTGATGATCGTTGGCATGAACAAAATTGTAAGAAGTGCAGAGGATGCATATGCCCGTGCAAAGTATGTGGCAGCTCCGATTAACGGACAGCGTTTTGAAGGGCTTCCGTGTGCGAAGACAGGTGTCTGTTCCAACTGTAAATCTCCGAAAAGTATCTGCTGTCAGACACTGATTACAAGATTCAGCCATGTTCCAAACAGAATAAAAGTGATTTTGGTGAATGAAGAACTGGGATTCTAAAAAATACGAAGAGAATCAGGGAATTTCCCCTGGTTCTTTTTGTGTCTGAAAAAGAAAATGCGTTACTGGTCACAGGTACTGTGAACAGTAAAGAAAATTCCAAAAGGGAAAAGTTCTCATTAGAATATGACTTTCCTAGAGGAAAATCCTGTGTTATACTATAAAATAATCTGGATGTCAGGATGCGCAGCGGAGTGGTCCGTGGACATCGGTCAGTGCTGCTTATGGGCATTGATGGCGAATCGAAAGAGAGGAACAACAGAGTATGGAAGCGTATACAAGCTTTGCACGTGTATATGATACCTTCATGGATAATATTCCCTACGAAGAATGGTGTGAATATCTCACCGGTCTTATGAGAGAATATGGTGTCAGGGATGGACTGGTACTGGATCTGGGGTGCGGTACCGGGAACATGACAGAATTGCTTGCAAAGGCAGGATATGATATGATTGGTGCGGACAATGCGGAAGAGATGCTGGAGATCGCAATGGAGAAACGAGACAAATCCGGTCATGATATTCTGTATCTTCTGCAGGATATGAGAGAGTTCGAACTGTATGGTACGGTAAGAGCTGTCATCAGTGTCTGCGATTCGGTCAATTATATTACAGAGCCGGAAGAACTTCAGGAAGTATTCCGCCTGGTCAACAATTATCTGGATCCGAAAGGTGTTTTTATTTTTGATTTTAATACACGTTACAAGTATGAAGAGATTCTTGGGGATCGCACAATTGCGGAGAACCGGGAGGAATGCAGTTTTATCTGGGACAACTATTATTACGAAGATGAGAAGATCAATGAATATGATCTGAGTCTTTTTATTGAGACAGATAAGGACAGTGGGCTTTATCGCAAATATGAGGAGACGCATTATCAGAGAGCGTATACGCTGGAGGAGATGAAGAAACTGATCCGGAAGTCGGGGCTGGAATTTGTGACAGCATACGATGCATTTTCAAAGAATGCGCCGATGGACACAAGCGAGCGCATTTATGTGATCGCAAGAGAACAGGGAAAATAGAACAGGAGAGAATTGTTATATGAAAGATTATATTGTAAGAGCAACTGCGGGAGACGGACAGATCCGTGCATTTGCCGCAACAACCGGAAATCTGGTGGAAGAGGCAAGAAAGAGACATGACACAAGTCCGGTAGCAACAGCGGCACTTGGAAGACTTCTGACGGCAGGAGCAATGATGGGAGGCATGATGAAGAACGAGACAGATGTGCTGACGCTTCAGATCAAAGGTGATGGACCACTTGGCGGAATTACGGTGACTGCAGATGCAAAAGGTGACGTGAAAGGATACGTCGATCATCCGGAAGCAATGATGCCGCCTAAGAATGGCAAGCTGGATGTTGGAGGAGCTGTTGGAATCGGTCTTTTAAATGTTATTAAAGATATGGGACTGAAAGAACCATATGTTGGACAGACTATTCTGCAGACAAGTGAGATCGCAGAAGATCTGACGTATTATTTTGCAACCAGCGAACAGGTTCCGTCTTCTGTGGGCCTTGGAGTATTGATGAACAAGGACAACACTGTACACTGTGCAGGTGGATTTATTGTGCAGGTAATGCCGTTTATATCGGATGAGGTGCTGGATAAACTGGAAGAGAATATCAAGAAGATCTCTTCTGTTACCAGTATGCTGGATAACGGACATACACCGGAGCAGATGCTGGAGCAGGTACTGGATGGCCTGAATGTGGAATTTACAGATACAATGGATACACAGTTTAAATGTAATTGTTCGCATGAGAGAATCGAGAAAGCCATCATCAGCATCGGAAAGAAAGATATCCAGGAAATGATCGATGACGGAAAAGAAGTAGAAGTAAAATGCCATTTCTGCAATATGGCGTATACATTTAGTGTAGAAGAACTGAAACAGATTTTAAAACAGGCAAAAAGATAAAGAGGTAAACGCATGAAACAGGGATTTATCAAAGTTGCAGCGGTCACAGTTGATATTCGTGTGGCGGATGTCTGGCACAACTGTAAGGAAATCTGCAAACGTATGAAAGAAGCTGAGAAGGCTGGCGCAAAGATCATTGTTTTTCCGGAGCTTTGCCTGACCGGGTATACTTGCAGCGATCTTTTTACACAGGATATACTGTTAAAAGAGGTGCGCAGAGCACTTGCAAAAGTTGCAGAAGAGACCAGGCATACAGAAGCACTTGTATTTGTTGGGCTTCCACTTGCAATTGATGGAGAGCTTTATAATGTTGCGGCCGCATTAAATGACGGAAAGATCCTTGGCTTTACAACCAAGACATTTCTTCCGAATTATGGGGAATTTTATGAGATGCGTCAATTCCGTCAAGGACCGAAAAAAGCAAGAGTGATTTCTTATGAAGGGGAAGAAATCCTGTTTGGGCCGCAGATCCTGTATCAGGCGGCAGAGATGGATGATCTGGTCGTATCGGCAGAGATCTGTGAGGATGTCTGGTCACCAATCCCGCCGAGTATTGAGGCGGCAAGAGAAGGCGCGATCATCCTGGTCAACTGTTCAGCAAGTGATGAGACGATCGGAAAGGATAGTTACCGGGAGGAACTGATCAAGGGACAGTCTGCAAGACTGATTGCAGGTTATGTCTATGCAAATGCCGGGGACGGAGAGTCTACAACGGATGTGGTATTTGGTGGACACAATATTATCGCAGAGAATGGGACGATTCTGAAAGAAGCAAAGCGGTTTGCCAACGAGATGATCGTCAGTGAGATTGACATTTTCCGTCTTTTAAGTGAACGGAGAAAAAATACAACTTTCCAGACAACGGAAGAACGTCATCTTCCAAAAGTACTGTTCCACATAAGTGTGGAAGAGACAGCACTTACCAGAAGCTTTGCACAGACCCCTTTTGTTCCACAGAATATGGCAGAGAGGGAAAAGCGCTGTGAGGAGATTCTGATGATCCAGGCAATGGGACTGAAGAAGCGTCTGGTGCATACTCACTCGAGAACAGCAGTCGTTGGAATTTCCGGCGGTTTGGATTCAACGCTGGCACTGCTTGTGACGGCAAAAGCGTTTGACATGGCAGGAAAAGACCGCAAGGATATCATTGCAGTGACGATGCCTTGCTTTGGTACGACAGACAGAACCTATCAGAATGCCTGCCTGATGTCGAAGAAGCTGGGAGCCACTTTGAAAGAGGTGCCGATCGCGGATGCGGTCCATGTGCATTTCCGTGATATCGGACATGATGAAGAGGTACATGATGTGACCTATGAGAATTCACAGGCAAGAGAGCGTACCCAGGTGCTGATGGATATTGCTAACCAGGAATGGGGCATGGTCATCGGAACCGGAGATATGTCGGAGCTGGCTCTTGGGTGGGCGACTTATAATGGAGATCATATGTCTATGTACGGAGTCAATGCATCTGTTCCGAAGACACTGGTACGCCATCTGGTTCAGTATTATGCGGATACCTGTGAGGATCAGGAGCTGAAAGAGGTACTTCTGGATGTTCTTGACACACCGGTAAGTCCGGAGCTTCTTCCACCGAAGGATGGCGAGATCGCCCAGAAGACAGAAGACCTTGTAGGTCCGTATGAACTGCATGATTTTTATCTGTATTATGTTCTGAGATTTGGTTTTGAACCGTCAAAGATCTATCGGCTCGCAAAGCTTGCATTTGAAGGAACTTATGACAGTGAGACGATCATGAAATGGCTGAAGACCTTTTACCGAAGATTTTTTGCACAGCAGTTTAAGCGCTCCTGCCTGCCGGACGGACCGAAGATCGGTACGGTGGCACTTTCTCCGAGAGGAGACTGGAGAATGCCGAGCGATGCGTGTGCGGCAGTCTGGATGCAGGATCTGGAAGCACTGAAGAAATAGAAAAGAATGTACAGGGGGTACATTCTCGCATAAAGTGTCAGTGATACTTATCAGGCAATGATAAAGGGAAGTCTGCGAAAGTGCAGGCTTCCCTTTTTTAAATTATAATTTTTAAAGCTTGATATTTTTAAACAGATCCCCAAGGCTGGTTCCGATTGCTTCTACTTTCGGAATTTCTACGTGTTCCAGCTCTTCCTCCTGTTCTTTTTCAGCATCTTCGGCAAGAGCCTTGATACTGAGGCTGATCTTACCGTCTTTGATACCGATGACTTTGACATCTACTTCGTCCCCAACGTGAAGTACCTGGTCTGCTGATTTGATTCTCTGAGTACTGATCTGGGAAATGTGAACCAGACCGGAAAGACCGTTCTCGAGACGTACAAAAGCACCGTAGGACTGAAGCGATTCAACGGTACCTTTTACAACACTTCCAACCTGTACAGATGCAAGTTTTTTTGCATCTTCTGCTTTTTTCTGTTCTCTTAAAATCTCACGTGCAGATAAGATCAGACGTCCTTCTGCCTGGTTTGCTTCGATCACGCGGACATCAATTTCTTTTAGAAGATAAGTCTCCAGATCTTCGATATAAGAAAGAGAAAGGCGGGATGCCGGGATGAATCCTCGAAGTCCTTCGACCATGGCGATGACACCACCATTTACGATTCCTTCTACTTTTACGTGAAGATTGGTTCCTTCTTCCTGATAACGTGCGACCACATTCCATGGATTGGCATCATCGAAATGTGCTTCGTAGTCTGCCATGCTTTCTGTCTGTTCCTGTAATTTTTCGTTTTCCATCTTAACACCTCTGTTAGTTTATTTTTCTGAACGTATGCTCAATATGTTTATTAGTATAACACATTTTTGTATAGATAAAAAGTATGGATTCCAGATGGTTAGACGGTTAAATTGTGCTTAATGAGAAAAAATCGTTATTATGTACGAAAATTGTGGTAAAAATTTGTGTATATTTTGAATAGTAAAATTTGTGAAAAAAATTGACAAAAGAAAAAATAAATTGTATATTATCAACATAAGGACATGTTAAGGGCAGTGTCCTAAACTAAAAGGCAAAGGAGAATTTAAAATGAAGGGAAACGTGAATTATCTGGAACTGGCAAACAGCCCTCTGATGTGGGTGGGTGCCGCAATAGCAGTAGGAATCGTAGTTTTTCAGTCCGTACTGTTTTTCAGGAAGTCACTCAAAGCAGCAAAAGAGATTGGAATTGAACAGGAAAAGATCAATATGGCAATTAAGAGTAGTGCCATTTCCTCAATTGGACCATCTATTGTAATCCTGGTAACAATGATCTCCCTGATCGTATCAATGGGAGCACCTGTTTCATGGATGAGACTTTCTTTCATCGGATCCGTTAACTATGAAGCAATGGCAGCCGGATTTGGCGCACAGGCAATGGGCGCTACACTGGAGAACCTGACACCGGTTGCATTCGCCTGTGGTGTATGGACCATGATCTGTGGTTCACTTGGATGGCTGATCTTCACACTCCTTTTCACAGATAAGATGGATAAAGTAAATCATCTGATGTCAAAAGGAAATTCCAAAATGGTTCCGATCATTTCAGCAGGAGCGATGCTTGGTGCATTTGCAAACCTTGCATCAGGAAACTTCTTCAACGAAAAGAATCAGTTTGCATTTGGCGGAGCACCGGCAATCGCAACAATCGTAGGATGCATTCTTATGATGACCCTGACAAAGTTAGCGAAAGAAAAGAATATTGGATGGCTCAGAGAATGGGCCTTTGCAATTTCCATGTTCTCAGGCATGCTCATTGGTTACATCTGGAACACTGTATTTTAATAGGAATGAGAGGATAAAGATATGAATAAAGAATACTACAACAAAGTCTATATACCTGATATTGTTAAATGGGGAAAAATCACCATGTTATTAGGTATCATTACATGTTTTGGACCGGCACTTGTTATCTCAGTTGTATACGGATATATGCCACCGGTATCCGCAATCATTGCAGGTACAATCGCACAGATCAGTGTAAGTGGAGCATTTTATATTGTAGAACCGATTTCCTATTTCCCGATTCTTGGAATCCCGGGAACTTATCTGACATTCCTTTCAGGAAATACATCCAACATGCGTGTTCCGTGTTCTTCTGTTGCACAGGAAGCAGCAGGCGTTGAAATGGGGAGTGACAAAGGTTCTGTTGTATCAACCATCGGTATTGCTGTATCGATCATTGTAAATATTGTGATTCTGACAATCGGAGCAATTGCAGGAAACGCAATTATTGGTATGATGCCAGAAGGATTCAAGCAGGCCCTCAACTTCCTTCTTCCGGCACTTTACGGAGCTGTATTCGGACAGTTCGCAATCACAAGACCGAAGCTTGGTGCTGTAGCGGTTGTTATCGCATTTGCAATGAACTGGCTGATGAAAAACGGATTCTTATCCTTCTTCCCTGGAACACCGTCATACGTTGTTATCCTGGTAGCCGTATTTGGATCTATTTTCGCAGGAAAGATTATCTACAAGAAAGAGCTTGAGGACTAAGTCCGGAAAGGAAAAAGATGTTATCGAGAGAAAGATTACAGGAAAGATTTATTGAGATGATCAAGATCTACAGCCCGTCAAAAGGGGAAAAAGAGATGGCGGACTGGATAGAAAACTGGCTGAGAGAGCGGAACATTCCGTTCCAGTCAGATCATGCCGGGGAAGCTTATGGTGGAAACGGCAGAAATATCGTTGCATTTGTAAAAGGAAATACGAAGGAACGTCCACTTGGATTTGCAGCACATATGGATCAGATTGAGCCTTGCAGAAATGTAAATCCGGTGATCAATGGAAACATCATCAGTACCGACAAGACAACAACACTTGGCGGAGATGACAAAGCTGGAATTTCAGCAATCATGGAAGCGGTAGAAGATATCATTGAAAGCGGTGTACCGCACAGAGATATTTATCTTGTATTTACCTGCTCCGAAGAGATCAGTATGATGGGAACAAAGCACATGGATATGTCTATGCTGCCATGCAAGGAATTGGTTGTTGTAGATGCAACCGGTGGAGCAGAGACTCTCGCATACAAAGCACCGGCAATGGAAGCGATTGAGATTACTTTCAAAGGAAAGAAAGCGCATGCCGGAATTGAACCGGAAAAAGGAATCAATGCAATTGTTGTGGCATCAAAGGCAATCAGTAAGATGCACATCGGACGTATTGATTATGAGACAACCTCTAATATCGGACATATTGAAGGTGGATCTGCAACCAACATCGTAACAGATGAGGTTACATTTACCGCAGAGATCCGTTCACACAGTATGGAAAAGCTGGCTGCAGAGGTTACACATATGGAACAGTGCTGCAAGGAAGCTGTAGAGGAAATGGGAGCCTGTTATGAGATGAAGCATGAGATGGCTTACCCGGTCCTGTCGCTGGAAGAAGATTGTGAATTGATCCAGGATACTGTAAATGCAATGGCAGAAGAAAGAATTACAGCAAATAAAATGATCATCGGTGGCGGAAGTGATGCAAATGTGCTTGCGGGACACGGATATAAGAGCGTCATTTTGGGATGTGGAATGATCAATGTACACACAGTAGAAGAAGCGCTTGATACAGATGAGACCTGGAAAGTGACAAAAGTACTGAGAAGACTGATGGGTGCAGAATAGGAGGACGACATAGATGGAAAAAGAAGAACTGAAGCAGAGATGTCTGGACGCGATTGACGCGAACAGAGATTTGATCATTCAGCTTGGTGATGATGTATATAAAACGCCTGAACTTGGCTACAAAGAATTTAAGACTACAGAAAGAATGATAAAGGCATTTCAGGAGATTGGAGAAGAGCCGGAGACGGAAATTGCATATACTGGCTGTAAGGTTTCAACTCCGAAAAAAGGGAATACAAGAATTGCTGTGATCGGAGAGCTGGACTGTATCCAGTGCAAAGAACATCCGGACAGTACGCCAGAAGGAAATGTTCATGCCTGCGGTCATCATGCACAGCTTGCAGATCTGTATGGATGTGCGATTGGTCTTTTAAGATCCGGAGTGATGAAGGAACTGGGTGGAGCGGTTGATTTTATTGCGATCCCTGCGGAAGAATGCGTAGATTATGATTATCGCGACAGTCTGATCCGTGAAAATAAGATCAGTTTTTACGGCGGCAAGCAGGAATATTTAAAACGTGGTGGCTTTGATGATGTGGATATGGCATTGCAGTGTCACATGATGGAAATTGGAAATGGCAGGCATTGCGTGATTGATACCGACTGCAACGGATTTGTGACAAAGACGGTAACATTTATCGGAGAAGCTGCGCATGCAGGTTTCGCACCACATGAAGGAATCAATGCGTTAAATATGGCAGAGTTGGCACTGAACAACATTCATGCACTCCGTGAGACTTTTCAGGAGAAAGAAAAGGTTCGTGTAAGTGCAATCATTACAGAAGGCGGAGATCTGGTAAATGTAGTTCCTGCTGTTGTGAAGATGCAGATCATGGTACGTGCTTTCACAATTGATGGAATGCTGGATGCCAGTAAAAAAGTGAACCGTGCGTTAAAAGCCGGAGCACTTGCAATCGGAGGAAAAGTCGAGATTGACGATAAGATCGGATATCTTCCGATGAATACCAACCGTGAGCTTTCAGCATTATATAAAGAAAATATGATCGAATATACAGGGGCGGAAAAAGATTCATTTGTAGAGCTTTATGAGACAGCAGGTTCTACAGATCTGGGGGATCTTTCTCAGTTCATGCCGTGTATGCACATCTGGACAGAGGGAATAACCGGAGGACTTCACTCCAAGGATTACCGTCTTGCGGACCCGGAACTTGCTTATATCGTTCCGGCAAAGATGATGGCGCTTACGATCATTGATCTTCTTTATGATAACGCAAAAAAGGCAAAACAGATTCTTGACAATTTCAAACCGACGCTGACAAAAGAAAGTTATCTGGAATTAAAAAAAGAGCATTCTAAGCTTGTGGTTTTTGATGGCTCTGAGTTATAATAAAAAGGAATCCCGTTTGAGGGGTTCCTTTTTTAAAGCAATTATTCAGATATATAGAGAGAAGCTGCCAACGGCAGGTTCTCTGGATAGAAGATCGCAATACGGGGGACAAATTTGTGAAAGTTGGAGTTATCGGATCAAAATCATCTTGTGAGGTTGTTAAGAAGAGTATAAAAGAAATCGACAGTTCAGTAGAAGTAGCTTCTTATGAAGAGGAACAGGTTAACCGAAGTGACCGGCTGATTGAGGAATGTGAACAGGAGTGTGATGCGGTACTGTTTACGGGCTGTGCGATCGAAAGTTTTGTGGGGAGAAACTATCATTTCACCAGGCCGCATGTGTCGGTGGAAAAATCGGTAATCAGCATTGCGGGAGCATTTCTGCAGATGCAGAAAAGTAATATTGAACTGGATGCATTTAGTATTGATATTGTAGAAAAACAGGTCATTGAGGATTTGCTGGATGCATTTGACATCCTGGCAAGAAACATTTATTCCTGTCCGTTTCAGGCAGGAGTGGAAGAAGAACAGTATGTGGAGTGGCACATGAAGCTTCTGGATGAAGGAAAGATCAATGTGGCACTGACTTCTCTTCGGTGGGTGTATAAGACACTGCAGGAAAAGGGATACCATGCAATTTATCTGCCTCCGACCAGGGCAAAAGTGAGAGTGGCACTGGAAAAATTAAAAAATGAATGTGCGCTTCAGGAAGCAGAATATGCGCAGGCAGCAGTTGAGATTTTTCAGCTGACGGATTATAAGAGCAGAGAAGAGAATTATTATTCAAGTATGCTTGCAAAAGCAGATATTGAAAAAGAAATCATCAAATATACAGAAGGGATTCAAGGTGCAATTTTTGCATCAGGAAGAAGAGAATATATTGTATTTTCCAATTCCGGGGCTGTACAAGAAGAATTTAACCAGCGGAAGCTTCTGAATCTGCAAAAAAAAGTGCAGGAGGAGAAGAAAATCAGCCTGAATGTAGGGATCGGAACCGGAGGCACGATGAATGACGCGGAAATGAACGCAAGACGTGCACTGGATTTTTCCCTGAAAAATGCAAAGCAGGAGATTTTCTGGATTGATGCCGGTCAGACACAGCACGGACCGCTTGGAAAGGAGATCCAGCTGGAATATCAGCTCATTTCTTCCGATCCGAAGCTACGGAAAATTTCAGAAAAAACCGGGCTCAGCACAACGTCAATTCTGAAGATCATTGCCATTGCAGATGTAAGAAAAAGTTATATTTTCGATGCACATCAGTTGGCGGAGTGTCTGGGAATTACGGTCAGAAGTGCGCGCCGGATCATGAATAAGATCATGGAAGCCGGTTATGGAAAAGTGTATGCAAAGAAGACAGCGGCAGCGGGTGGCAGACCGAAGGCACTGGTAGAGATATTGTTTAAAATTTAGTGTAAGTGGTCTTTTATCCGAACAAGGGTTGACGAACAGTAAAAAAAATGGCATTCTGAAAAATAAAGGAACAAGAGATAGTAATGGAGTAATGGAGTAATATAAAATGGATCAGAAAAAACCAAAGAAAGTATATGTGATCGGACATAAAAATCCAGATACAGATTCTATCTGTTCGGCAATTGCATATGCAAATCTGAAAAATAAAATCACAGGAGAAAAATACATAGCGAAAAGAGCGGGCGAGGTAAATGGTGAGACAGCATATGTTCTGGATAAATTCCAGGTAAGTGTGCCGTCTCTTCTGGACAATGTACACCTTCAGGTAAAAGATATGGATATCCGTCATATTGAGGGTGTATCTGGTCACATGTCCATTAAAGACGCATGGGCAAGAATGAAAGATGAGAATATTAAGACACTGCCGGTAACAAGAGGTGAGAAGCTGGAAGGGCTGATCACTATCGGAGATATTGCTACGTCATATATGGAAGTGTACGATAATAATATCCTTGCAACAGCGAGAACCCAGTACCGCAATATCGTCAAAACACTGGACGGAACACTGATCTCCGGGAATGAGCATGGCTATTTCCTGAATGGAAAAGTTGTCATTGCCGCATCCAGTCCGGATCTGATGGAGAATTTTATTGAGAAGGATGATCTTGTCATTCTTGGAAACCGTTATGAGTCACAGCTGTGCGCGATCGAGATGGATGCAAGCTGTCTGGTCATCTGCCAGGGAGCCAATATTTCCAAGACGATCAAGAAGATGGCAGAGGAGAGAGATATCGTGATTATTCAGACACCACATGATACCTTTACTGCTGCAAGGCTGATTAACCAGAGTATTCCGGTCAAGTATTTTATGAGCCGTGATAATCTGGAGATTTTTCATTTGAATGATTATGTGGAACATGTGAAAGAAGTTATGTCAAAGACGAAGTACAGAGATTTCCCAATTCTGGATAATAAAGGAAAGTTCTGTGGTTTCCTCTCCAGACGAAGACTTATGACATCCCGTAAAAAACAGGTGATTCTTGTGGATCATAATGAAAAATCACAGGCTGTGAATGGAATTGAAGAGGCAGAGGTGCAGGAGATCATTGATCATCACAGACTGGGCGGTCTGGAGACAATCGGACCGGTATATTTCCGGAATCAGCCGGTTGGATGTACCGCTACGATCATTTACCAGATGTATCAGGAAAGCGGTGTAGAGGTAGAGCCACAGATGGCGGGACTTCTGTGCTCTGCAATTATTTCGGATACGTTACTGTTCCGTTCACCAACCTGTACGATGGTTGATCAGGCGGCAGCAGAGGCACTGGCGCGGATAGCCGGGATTGATATGGAAGAACATGCAAAAGAGATGTTCAATGCGGGAAGCAATCTGCGTGGCAAATCCGTAGAAGAGATCTGTTTCCAGGACTTTAAGGTGTTCAATGTAAAAGATATCATGTTTGGAGTCGGACAGATCACATCCATGAATCAGGATGAACTGGATGAGGTGAAAGGACGTCTGATCCCATATCTGGAAGAGGCGAGAAAGACCCAGGGACTGCATATGTTGTATTTGATGATGACTAATATTCTGGAAGAGTCTACAGAACTCCTTTGCTGTGGTGAAAATGCAAAGGAACAGGTTCTTGAAGCGTTTGAACTGCCGGGAGATACGGAAAAAATTCTCCTGAAAGGTGTAGTATCAAGAAAGAAACAGATGATCCCTGTTCTGGTAACTTACCTGCAGCAAAAATAAAAACAGATAACTTTATAGGAGAGATGGCTTATGGCAAAACAGATCTGGAAGCCGGGAAATATGCTGTATCCACTGCCTGCAGTTATGGTCAGTGTGGCAGATAAAGAAGGCAATCCGAATATCATTACCGTGGCGTGGGCGGGAACGGTCTGCACAAACCCGCCGATGGTTTCGATTTCCGTGAGACCAGAGCGGTATTCTTATCACATGATCGATGAGACCGGAGAATTTGTAATCAATCTGACGACGGAAAAACTTGCGTATGCAACGGATTATTGCGGTGTGCGTTCGGGAAAAGATGTGGACAAATTCAAAGAGCTGCATCTGACACCGGAAAAGGCAGAATATGTGAGTGCGCCACTGATTGCGGAGAGTCCGGTCAACATCGAGTGTAAGGTGGTCAAAAAAGAAACACCGGGATCGCATCATATTTTCCTTGCCGAGGTAAAAGCGGTTCATGTAGATGATGCCTATATGGATCAGAAAGGGCGATTTGCATTGGAAAAGACCGATCCGATCGTATATGTGCACGGACAGTATTATAGTCTGGGTAAGTTGCTCGGAACATTTGGCTATAGCGTGAAAAAGCCGACAAAGAAGAATGGAAAGAAAAAGAAGAAATAAAAACAGAAAATCCTCTTGACAAAAAAATGACAGAGGGTATATGCTGTGTAAGTAGAAACTCAAGGGCGAGACTGCTAAGGTGCGGTCTCGTCTTTTTTCATAGGAAATTCCGAAGGAACTTCCTATGAAAAAAAGGCACTGCGTGCCGGAGATGCGCACTCGCACGAAGATGAAGAATGTCGCAAGCGGTCTACGCTCTGCTTCGGTCGTTGCTTAACGAGCGCCACTGGCGCTCAGCAACGCGCTCGGCGCGAGAATGTGCCGAGGCACATTCTTATTTAAAAGGAGTAGTAGATGATGAAAGATTTTACATTCAATGTACCACAGGATATTATTTTTGGAAAAGGCAGTTTAAAGAGACTTCCGGAGCTTCTTGAGAAAAGTGGTTCCAAGAAGATGCTTCTGATTTCCGGACCGGTTTTGAAGAAGATCGGAATGGTCGAGAAAGTCGAAGAGATCGTGAAGGCTTCCGGTATCGAAGTGGAAGTATTTACTGATGTAGAAGCAAATCCATCTGTTGCAACGGTAGATAAAGCAACAGAAGCATACAAAAAAGCAGGAGCAACCAGTATTGTAGCTTTCGGTGGCGGAAGTCCAATGGATGTGGCAAAGGCAGTTGGTGTTCTTGCAAAATACGGCGGAGAGATCGGAGATTATGAAGGTGCACACAAGGTACCGGGACCGATCGTTCCGATCATTGCGATCCCGACAACAGCAGGTACAGGAAGTGAAGTGACGGCATTTTCTGTTATTACCGATGAAGCAAGAAATTATAAGCTGACTGTGTTCAGCTATGAGCTGATCCCAAGCTATGCACTTCTGGATCCGGAGCTTGTTATGACTTCTCCGGCATCGGTAGCCGCAGCATGTGGCGTAGATGCACTGATCCATGCATGGGAGGCTTACACTTCAAGAGATGCATCTCCATTTTCTGATGCAATGGCAGAAAAGGCAATGGAACTGATCGGTGCAAATCTGCGCAGATTCGTAGCAAACCGTCAGGACGAAGAGGCGGCGGCAGCCATGCTCTCCGGAAGCATGTTCGCAGGTATCGCATTTGCATGGGCAAGACTTGGAAATATCCATGCTATGAGCCATCCGGTAAGCGCCTATTTCCATGTGGCACACGGTGTGGCAAATGCGATTCTTCTTCCAACGATTGTGGAATATAATGCACTTGCAGATCATGGACGTTATGAGAAGATCTACAATTATATCAGCAAAGAAAAAGACCCGGTGATCGATTTTGTTCCGGAAATGCTGGTAGATGAAGCGAGAGATCTGCTTCGTGATCTTGGTATTCCGCAGCATCTTGCCGATGTTGGTGTAACGGAAGATAAGATTGAACTGATGGCTGCTGATGCCATGAAGAGCGGAAATATCATGGCAAATCCGAGACAGTCTACGATCAGGGATATCATTGAACTTTATAAAAAAGCAATGTAGATCATTCAGGGGATATGAGTCAGCAGAAGCTGGTTGATATCTCCTTTTTTGATCTGAGTATAGAAAACAGGAAGAGATTGGTGTTCTGTATATATTTTTTTAATGCAAGAGTACCGGAGGCAAGAAAGCATAAATGTGGGTACATAGGTAAAGAATCTCCCGCATATAGTAAAAAGAGAATGGGAAAAGAGGGATATCCGTATGTGGTACCGACTGCTTTATGGAACAATCAGTTTTTTATGCTTTACATGGCTTCTGTTTACCTGGGGAGTGATCGATAACGGAAAGATCAAACTGATAAGAATGAACGATGAAACGGTAGAAGCATCCTATGAGGCAGGTGGAACAAACGAGCAGTATCAGGAAAAGCCCAAGATCGCCCTCACATTTGATGATGGCCCACATCCTTCCAGTACGCCAGTGCTCCTTGACGGGCTTGCCGGGCGGAATGTGAAGGTTACTTTTTTTGTGATCGGGGAAAATGTAGTAAAATATCCGAAAGTTGTGAGCAGAGAGGCTGAAGAAGGGCATATTATTGGAAATCATACTTACAGTCATGTAGATCTCACAAAAATGTCTCAGGAAATGACAGAGTGCGAACTCGGAAAGACCAATACCGCGATTGAAGAAATTACCGGAAAAAAGACGGAATATATGCGACCGCCCTATGGAGCCTGGAAAAAGGAGATGGAAGAGAATACCGGCATGATTGCGGTGCTATGGAATGTGGATCCGCTTGACTGGAATACGGATAATGAGACAGAAATTGTCAATAAAGTAGTGACGGAAACGGAGGAAAATGATATTATTTTATTACATGACTGTTATCTGTCTTCAGTAAAGGCGGCACTTCGCATTATCGATATCATGCAGGCGAAGGGATATGAATTTGTGACAGTCGATGAATTGCTGCTGGATTAAAGGAGAGGTTTTGATGGATTTATTTGATTATATGCGGGAGACGACAAAGGAGAAAGAATCGCCCCTTGCCTCCAGACTGCGTCCGACGACTCTGGATGAAGTGGTTGGACAGCAGCACATTATCGGAAAGGACAAGCTTTTATACCGTGCGATCAAGGCGGATAAACTGAGTTCTGTTATTTTTTACGGACCTCCGGGAACCGGAAAGACTACGCTTGCAAAGGTGATCGCCAATACTACAAGTGCAGAATTTACCCAGATCAATGCTACGGTTGCCGGGAAGAAGGATATGGAAGAAGTGGTGAATAAGGCGAAAGAACTGAAAGGGATGTACCAGAAAAGGACAATCCTTTTCATCGATGAGATTCACCGGTTTAATAAAGGACAGCAGGATTATCTGCTCCCGTTTGTGGAGGACGGCACGATCATTCTGATCGGTGCGACGACAGAAAATCCTTACTTTGAGGTGAACGGTGCGCTTCTTTCCAGATCCAGTGTATTTGAACTTTGTCCGCTTTCACAGGAAGAAGTAGAGACCCTGATTCTGAGAGCGGTGCAGGATGAAAAAAAAGGAATGGGAAGCTATCATGCGGTGATCGAGGAGGATGCCCTGCATTTCCTGGCAGACCTTGCCGGTGGAGATGCCAGATCTGCGCTTAATGCGGTGGAACTGGGTATCCTCACCACACCAAGAAGTGAGGATGGAATGATCCATATCACGCTGGAGGTTGCATCCGAATGTATACAGAAGCGGGTTGTGCGATATGATAAGACAGGAGATAATCATTATGATACCATATCCGCATTTATTAAAAGTATGCGCGGTTCTGATCCGGATGCAGCCGTATATTATCTGGCAAAGATGCTGTATGCCGGAGAAGACATTAAGTTTATTGCCCGCAGGATTATGATCTGTGCATCGGAAGATGTGGGAAATGCGGATCCGATGGCACTGAATGTTGCAGTCAGTGCAGCACAGGCAGTGGAGCGAATCGGAATGCCGGAGGCACAGATCATTTTATCACAGGCAGTTCTTTATGTGGCAACAGCGCCGAAGAGTAATTCAGCATGTAATGCTGTCTTTGCTGCGATGGACAATGTGAAAAAATATAAAACGACTGTTCCGGTGCATTTGCAGGATGCACATTATAAAGGTTCTGCAAAGCTGGGGCATGGAATTGGTTACAAATACGCGCATGATTATCCGAATCATTATGTAAAACAGCAGTATTTGCCGGATGAGATCAAAGATGCCGTATTCTATGAAGCGAGCGATAACGGCTACGAACAAACGATCAAAGCGCATATGGAGCGGATTAAGGATGAAGCGTAACCTATTCGCACAGGAAATCACTGCATTCACGCAGAAGGGATTGATTTGACACAGACACTCTGCTACCATATCTGTAAGCAGAAAGGAGTGAAGAATATGGGAGCAGTTCAGGACAGCTATATAACTGTTGCATGGCTGGTTCTTCTGGTAGTACTTCTGGTGATCGAGATCGTAACGGTGGGACTTACAACGATCTGGGGAGCAGGAGGTGCGCTGGCGGCACTGATCCTGAATATTCTGGATGTACCGTTTGCCGGACAGGTGGTTGCATTTTTTATTGTGACAATTTTACTGCTTGTATTTACCAGACCATTTGCAATGCGTTTTATTAACACCCGCCGTCTGAAGACGAACTATGAAGGAATCATCGGAAAGACGATCCGGATCAGCCAGAAAGTAGATAACATAGGGCAGACTGGTATGGCGGTGGTAAATGGTACAGAGTGGACGGTAAGATCCGAACAGGATAACGTGATCCTGGACCCCGGAACACTGGCGAAGGTGGTTAATATATCCGGAGTAAAGTTAATTGTAAAAAAATATGAGGAGGACTAAAAGATGACGGGACTTATTATTTTAGTAATTATTATTGTGATCGCATTACTGTTTCTGATTTCCTGCATTAAAATCGTGCCACAGGCAAAGGCACTGGTTATCGAACGTCTTGGTGCATATCAGGCAACATGGAGTGTAGGACTTCATTTTAAACTGCCGATCATTGAACGTGTGGCAAGAAGAGTAGACTTAAAAGAGCAGGTAGTTGATTTTGCACCGCAGCCGGTTATCACAAAGGATAATGTAACCATGCGGATCGATACCGTTGTATTCTACCAGATTACAGATCCGAAGATGTTCTGCTACGGAGTAGCGAACCCAATCATGGCAATCGAGAATCTGACAGCGACCACCCTTCGTAACATCATTGGTGATCTGGAACTTGACCAGACACTAACATCAAGAGAGACGATCAATACGAAGATGCGAGCATCTCTTGATGTGGCAACGGATCCATGGGGAATCAAAGTCAATCGTGTGGAACTGAAAAATATCATTCCACCGGCAGCGATCCAGGATGCAATGGAGAAACAGATGAAAGCAGAACGTGAAAGACGTGAAGCTATTCTCCGTGCAGAAGGTGAAAAGAAATCTACTGTCCTTGTTGCAGAAGGTGAAAAAGAATCTGTGATTCTGAAAGCGGAAGCTGAAAAACAGGCAGCGATCCTCCAGGCAGAAGCAGAAAAAGAAAAGAGGATCAAAGAGGCTGAAGGTGAAGCGGAAGCCATCCTTAAAGTACAGCAGGCAAATGCAGACGGTATCCGTTTCATCCGTGAAGCGGGTGCAGACCAGGCAGTGCTTACGATCAAGAGTCTGGAGGCATTTGAAAAGGCTGCAGACGGCAAGGCAACGAAAATCATCATTCCGTCAGAACTGCAGTCACTTGCGGGGCTTGTAAAGAGCGCTAAAGAAGTGATCAAGGAAGATTAGATTAAAAAAAGAGAGAGGAAAGGTGACAAATAGATGACGGATGTATTGATCCTGGAAGATGAACTGACTTCGCTGCAGGCATTGTCAGAGATTCTTACCACATATTCAGATGATATCCGTGTCCACAAGGCATCTTCCCTGAAAGAAGCAAAAGACCTGCTGGATCAGGAAATCCGGTATGGTCTTTTCCTTTTGGATGTAAATCTAAGCGGCGAGGACCGGGAGGATATCGGTGGGATTTTGTTCGCAAGAGAGATACGGGAGAGGTTTGAATATACTTTTACCCCGATCGTGATGGTGACTGCCATTGGCAATATGGAAATGCAGGCTTACCGGGAGCTGCACTGTTATCAGTACATTATGAAGCCATTTCACAGGGAGCAGGTGGAAGAGGTTGTTCAGAAGGTGCTGGAAAAAGAGAGCAGGGAGAAACCACCGGTGATCGTTGTGAAAAAAGACGGGATTAATTATCAGCTGAAATGCGAGGATATCCGTTATCTGGAAGCGATACCGAGAGGAACAAGACTGCATCTTGTGACAGAGAACTGGGATGTCCCTTATGTGACTCTCAGACAGATGCTGCTTAAGATGCCAAAAGGGATGTTTGCGCAGTGCCATCGGATGTATGCGGTCAATAAAAATGAAGTTGAATATTACGATACCGTCAACCGGATCATCCGGATCAAAAATTGTCCGGATACGGTAGAAATCGGTGTGACTTACAAATCGGTGATCGGAGGACTGTTAAATGGCTGATTGGGTACGCAAATTTCTATATCGTATTTTCTGCGTAATGGCACTTATGGTATCAGTCTATCTGATCGTGGATTTCCTGATCAGCGGTACCTTTGATTACAGGGTGTTTATCATGTTTGTTCTGATGGTGATTGTTGTGATTTGGGGAATTGTGGACTGGAGAAGTAATTATGTACTGATACGCCAGAAGGAAAATGAACTGCGGCTTTATCAGAACTATCTGATTCCGCTGGAAGAACTGGTCAAAGAAATCCGTGCCAAACAGCATGAATTTGACAATCATCTGAATGCAATCCTGAATATGCATCTGACCATCGACAATTATGAAGAACTGGTAGCAAAGCAGTCTGAATATATTACGGAAATTGCCAGAGAAGATGACAGCAGGAAGTATCTCCCCCTTCTGAAGATCAGCGATAAAATCCTGGCAGGATTTATCTACAGTAAAATTGTCCGTGCGCCGGAATATGTCCGGACCGATATCCGCGTGTGGAACAAAGAAATCGTTTCCGGCATTTCTGAACACCACCTGATCGAGATTGTTGGAACCCTGATCGACAATGCATACGAAGCCTGTACCGAAGAAAAAAATCAGGTACTGATCGAAATTGATTCCCAGAATGATAAGCTTATCTTCACGATAAAGAATCAGGTCGAAAATATAGGACTTGGCGAGATCAGTCATTTCTTTGAAAAAGGATTTTCTACGAAAGAAGATGGAAAAAAGCATGGACTGGGACTTTATAATGCAAAGATGCTTGTGAATCGTTACCACGGAGAAATTACGGTGGAAATAGAAGAAAGGAAATACATCAGTTTTGTGGTGGTTATTTAGGCAGATCGGAATATGGGACGGTCTGCTTTTTTTGTAGGTTGTGGTCGGACGCGGACAGAAAACAAATAGAGCAGATTCCTTTGTGCTGACCATTCCGATGAGCCACTTAAGGCGAAAATTGTGTCAGCAAGGGCTTCCACAATTTTTGTGTCTCATCTCCATAGCACAAACATGGAATCCTTATCCATTTGTTTTCTGTCCGCGCCCGGGATTCAGCTCTTTTGGAGCAGGCATGAGGCTTGCAAGCTTTCAAGAACGTAGCTGAGATCTGCCCAAAGAACAACGTAGAGTTTTCATGTCGTGAGATTCAAGTGTATCATTGCCCAATCACAGCCTTAATTTGCGAACCGTATCATTCACATCCATCACAATAACTGAGACATCAGCCACGCATAGACGACTTGATTTTTTTTCTGCCAGTTGAGTGCGATTGCCGCCGCTTCTTTTTCAGTCGGTACAGAAAGGGTCAGATCGATCAGGGGTTCGTGATTTTCAAAGACCTGACAGCGCACGGAATATTCCTCTCCTGCATTTTTCATATAATCCGCCTTTACGGAAACTTCATTTTTCAGATCATACTGTTTTGTCTGTAAAAAGTGGTCAATATCATCCTGGATTGGCTTTGAGATTTTATCCTGGAAAAGATGAATCGTCCCTTTCCCATCTTCCGTCAGATGGAAAAGAGTGCGGTTGTGAGTGGATTCTTTCAGGATGAGACCACCGTCCGCAAGTTCAGAAAGAGCCTGCTGGAGTTTGAAATAATCGGTATATCCTTTGTCCAGGACAAATTCAGAAATCTGGGAGTTGGTCAGAGGAAAATCAACTTTGTCCAGCATGTATAGAATGATGAGTTTATAAAGTGTAAATGCTTCTGCCATAGGGCTGCCTCCTTAAAATGTAGTATATTCTTTTCCCTGCCAGAGATTCTGCTCTTTTAAATAGCGCTGCATCTGATTGAGTACTAACCGTTTATTGCCGGTCCAGAGCGGTGCGATAAGAAGAGATTTTGGTCCGTCACCGGTCAGACGGTGAATGACAATATCCGGACGGAGCGAAGCGATACATTTTCCGAGCAGATGAAAATAAGAGTTCATATCTGGAATATAAAAAGGTTCCTGCCTGTAAAAATCTGCCAGATCGGTATGCTTCAGAACGTGGAGAAGCTGCAGCTTGATTCCGTCAATCGGAAGAGCGTTCAGATAATGGATGGTTGCGAGCATATCTGCTTCAGATTCTCCCGGAAGAAATAAAATTACGTGGGTGATGATCTGTACCCCAATCGCGTGAAGGGAATGGACCGCCTGCTCAAAGACGGAAAGTGGATAACCACGGCGCATCCAGTTGGCAGTGCGTTCGTGGATCGTCTGAAGTCCAAGCTCTACCCAGACCGGTTTAATGGCATTTAGTTCGGCAAGCAGTGTAAGGATTTCAGGTGAAAGGCAATCCGGACGCGTTGCGATAGATAAAATGCGTACTTCTGGATCAGAAATCGCTTCGGTAAAGATCCGGCGCAGATGACAGGCTGGTGCATAGGTGTTGGTATATGCCTGAAAATAGGCGATATAGCTGTGTCCGTTGTATTTGGGGCGGACAAGGCCTTTTCCATAGGCAAGCTGATCGGCAACAGAAAGAGAAGAAGAAGCGGCAAAATCGCCGGATCCGCCTTCGCTACAGAAGATACAACCGCGTGTGCCGCAGGTTCCGTCCCGGTTCGGACAGGAACAGCCTCCGTTTAAAGAAATCTTGTACAGTTTTTCACCGAAATTCTGTTTCAGATAGTAGTCCAGTGCATAGTAGCGCCGTTCTCCCCAGCGCTGAGGAGTTCCTTTTTTGTAAGTAAGCCCGCAGGATATTTCCTGCGGGCGATTGCTATCATAGGTTCTTGTATTCATAAGATTAAATCAGAGCTTTGACAGCTTCGCTTACGACCTGTGATACGCGAGGGTCAAAAGCTTCCGGAAGAATATTGTCCTCGTTCAGCTCTTCATCCGGAACAAGTCCAGCGATTGCTTTTGCTGTGGCAAGCTTCATCTCTTCGGTGATCTGGGGCGCACGTCCCTCTAATGCACCTTTAAAGATACCAGGGAAAGCGACAACGTTGTTGACCTGGTTTGGGAAGTCAGAACGTCCGGTTCCGACAACTTTTGCGCCTGCAGCTTTTGCAAGATCCGGCATGATCTCCGGTACCGGGTTTGCCATTGCGAAAAGGATCGCATCCTTATTCATAGAAGCAACCATTTCCTGGGAAACAATGTTCGGGGCAGATACACCGACGAAAATATCAGCACCCTTGAGTGCATCAGCAAGTGTACCGGTCTCATGGTCGAGATTGGTCACTTTGGTCATCTCTTTCTGCATCCAGTTCAGATTCGGTGAATCAGCTGAGATGATTCCATTGATATCACACATGGTGATCTTCGGGAAACCGTAGGTGAGAAGAAGCTTTGTGATTGCAACTCCGGCACTTCCGGCACCATTTACAACAATTTTACAGTCTTCTTTTTTCTTGCCGGTTACTTTCAGGGCGTTGATGATGCCTGCCAGAACGACGATGGCGGTTCCGTGCTGGTCATCGTGGAATACAGGGATATCAAGAAGTTCTTTTAAACGGCTCTCAATCTCAAAACAGCGTGGGGCAGAGATATCTTCCAGGTTGATTCCGCCAAAAGCAGGTGCAATATTGACAACTGTCTTAATAATCTCTTCTGTATCCTGAGTGTCCAGGCAGATCGGAACTGCGTTGACTCCGCCGAATTCTTTAAAGAGAACTGCTTTTCCTTCCATAACAGGCATGGCGGCTTTGGCTCCGATGTTACCAAGTCCGAGAACGGCACTACCGTCGGATACTACAGCGATTGTGTTGGCTTTCATCGTGTATTTGTAGGCTGCATCCGGGTCCTTTGCAATGACCTTGCATGGCTCGGCAACGCCTGGTGTATATGCGATTGCGAGGTCTTCACGAGAGTTTACGTGTGACTTTGCAGTAGTTTCAATTTTTCCATTCCATTTTTCATGCATTTCAAGTGCTTGCTCAATTGCTGACATTTTCATACGTCCTCCTTTGATTACAGTTTTGCTGCTCTTTTATGATAACATTCTTCTGATATGAAAGCAAATCAAAAAACTTCTTTCCATTTTGTGCAAAATGTTGTATACTTGGGTTTATCAAAAGCAGATTAGTCAGTTCAGACAAGATTTCCCAATGTTAAAAGTTTAATATTTTTTTGGATAAGAAAAGTAATTGGAATAAAGGAGGAATATAGAACATATGACGAGAGAAAAATATGAGTCCCTGCCTCTTTCTACATTAAAAGAGGTGGCAAAAACGCGCGGACTTCGCGGAATTTCAACGATGAAAAAAGCAGATCTGATCGATCTTATGCTGGAAGAAGATGACAAAGTTTCAATAAAAGAGGCGAAGGAGGAAGTAAAATCCGAAAAAGCCGGAACCGCAGATATTGAACAGCTCGACAGTGGACGTACGGTGAATGGAATTCTGGAAGTCATGGATGGATACGGATTTATCCGTTCCCAGAACTATCTGCCGGGCGAGGAAGATGTATATGTATCACCATCGCAGATCCGCAGATTCAGCCTGAAGACAGGGGATATCCTGACAGGAAATACAAGAGTAAAGACACAGTCTGAAAAATTCAGTGCGCTTCTGTATCTGACCAAGATCAATGGAATGTCTCCGGCAGAAGCAGGACGTAGAATGAACTTTGAAAATATGACACCGATTTTCCCAAATGAACGTCTCAGACTGGAAGCGGGAAAGAGCAGCACTGCAATGCGTGTTATGGATCTGATCTCTCCAATTGGTAAGGGACAGCGAGGCATGATCGTATCACCGCCGAAAGCAGGTAAGACAACCCTGTTGAAGCAGGTGGCGCTTTCTATGAGGAAGAATAATCCGGAGATCCATCTTCTGATCCTTCTGATCGATGAACGTCCGGAAGAAGTAACCGACATCAAAGAAGCCATTGAAGGGGATAATGTGGAAGTTATTTATTCGACCTTTGATGAGCTTCCGGAGCATCATAAACGTGTGTCAGAGATGGTGATCGAGCGTGCAAAACGTCTGGTTGAGCACAAAAAGGACGTTGTGATCCTTTTAGACAGCATTACCCGTCTGGCAAGAGCATACAACCTGGTTGTTCCACCGAGCGGACGAACCCTGTCCGGTGGTCTTGATCCGGCAGCACTTCATATGCCGAAACGTTTCTTTGGCGCAGCGAGAAATATGCGTGAGGGCGGAAGCCTTACTATCCTCGCAACCGCACTTGTAGATACCGGAAGCAAGATGGATGATGTCATCTACGAAGAATTTAAGGGAACCGGTAATATGGAACTGGTGCTTGACCGGAAGCTTTCTGAAAAGAGAATCTTTCCTGCAATCGATATCCCGAAATCCGGAACAAGAAGAGAGGATCTGCTTCTTACGAAAGAGGAGCAGGAAGCAGTGGATATTATGCGCCGTGCATTAAACGGAATGAAGTCAGATGAAGCGGTAGACAGCATTCTGAATATGTTTGACCGCACGAAAAATAACGTAGAATTTGTCCAAATGGTCAAAAAAACAAAGTTTATTTAGAAAATTACTTGCATTTAGAAAAAAACTATGTTATGCTAACATAGCTGTTTAAAGATATTAGCCGCGTGAAAGCGCGTAAAACGAATAAAACAAGAAGAGGTGAAAATCATGAAAGAAGGAATCCATCCAGATTACTATCAGGCAACTGTAACTTGCAACTGTGGGAATACATTTGTAACAGGTTCTACAAGCAAAGAAATCCACGTAGAAATCTGCTCTAAATGTCATCCGTTCTACACAGGACAGCAGAAAGCAACTCAGGCCAGAGGTCGTGTTGACAAGTTTAACAAGAAATACGGAATTCAGTAATAAGAGAATTCAACAGGCTGGGATTGTGAAATCTCAGCCTATTTTGTGTATACGATGAATTAAAAAGGACATAACAGAATATGAAATCTTCGAATATTGGTGGTCAGGCTGTCATCGAAGGCGTGATGATGAAGAATAAAGAACGTTATGCGGTTGCGGTGAGAAAGCCTGACGGAGAGATAGAAGTTACAACAGATACATATAAAAGTGTAGTTGGAAAATATACGGCACTTACGAAGCTACCTTTTGTCAGAGGAATCTTTAATTTTGTTGATTCTCTGGTGCTGGGGATGAAGACTTTGACCTGGTCAGCAAGCTTCTATGAGGAAGAGGAAGAAAAAGAGATGACCGAAGTCGAAGAAAAGAAGCAGGAGTGTACGGAAAAGCTTTTGATGACGCTGACGATGGTTGTATCTTTTGCACTTGCGATCGGTATTTTTATGGTACTTCCGTATTTTTTGTCAGATCTGCTGAAGAAATGGATTTCTTCCTATACAGTTCGGATTATCATAGAGGGAATCATCCGTATTGCGATTTTTGTTGCCTATGTGGGCGGAATTTCGGTAATGAACGATATTAAGCGTTTGTATCGCTATCATGGCGCGGAGCATAAGTGTATCAACTGTATTGAACATGGACTTCCACTGACTGTTGAAAATGTTAGAAAGAGCTCTAAAGAACACAAAAGATGTGGAACCAGCTTTATGCTGTTTGTCATGATCGTGGGAATCGTTCTTTTATTTTTTGTAAGGGTAGAATCTCCGCTGATGAGAGTGATTGTGAGAATTGCACTTCTTCCGGTGATTGCTGGTATTTCTTATGAGTTGATCAAATGGGCAGGAAGCAGTGAGAATCCGGTCGTGTGTATCTTAAGTAAGCCGGGACTTTGGCTGCAGGGGCTTACGACAAAGGAACCGGACGATGAGATGATCGAGGTCGGGATTGCGGCTGTAGAAGCGGTGTTTGACTGGAAAGCGTATTTGAGAGAGAATTTCGGATATAAGGAAGAGGAGTAAAAGCTGTGACCTATCAGGAAGCATATCAGAAAGCCACAGGTGAATTGAAAGCGGCGGGGATTCCGGAGCCGGAAAGTGATGCCTGGATCCTGCTGGAGCATGTGACCGGCATGACAAGGACCAGATATTATGTGGATGGTTTTGAAAGAATGCCGAAAAATGAAGAAGACCGGTTCTTTGAGCTGGTAAGCTGCAGAAAAACCCGGATTCCGGTGCAGCATCTGACCGGGGTTCAGGAATTTATGGGATATGAATTTGCAGTCAATGAACATGTACTTGTGCCAAGACAGGATACTGAGATTCTTGTAGAGGAAGCAGAAAAAAGACTGCTTCTTATGAAAAAAGAAAATCCGGTAAAAGTGCTGGATATGTGTACCGGTTCAGGCTGTATCCCAATCAGCCTGAAACTGAGAAATCCGCAGATTGTCATAGAAGGTGCAGATATTTCAGAAGAAGCTCTGAAAGTGGCTGAAAAAAATGCCAAAAAGCTGGGAGTGAGCGGTAAGTGGATCCAGACTGATATGTTTGAAAATATTACAGGAACATTTGACATGATCACATCGAATCCACCTTATATCCCGACAAAAGTGATCGAAGAGCTGGAAGCAGAGGTACGTCTTCATGACCCGTATGAGGCATTGGACGGAAAAGAGGACGGTCTTTATTTTTACCGGATCCTGGCAGAAAAGGTTCCGGAATATCTGACAGACGGCGGCTGGCTTGTGATGGAGATTGGATACGACCAGAGTGCAGATGTGGAAAAATTGCTGAAAGAGACTGGATTTGAACAGGTTTCAACGCAAAAGGATCTGGCAGGTCTTGACCGTGTGGTATGTGGCGTGTACAATAGGCATAGCAAATAACAGGAGGAAAAGAAATGTTTGATAAATTAGAAGATCTGCTCATTCGTTATGAGGAGATTATGGGTGAGCTTCAGGAACCGGACGTGGTGAATGACCAGTTACGTTTCCGCAAGCTGATGAAAGAACAGAATGATCTGACCCCGATTGTTGAGGCATATAAAGAATATAAAAATTGTAAACAGAACATTGAAGACAGTCTTTCTCTTCTGGAGGAAGAATCCGATGAAGAGATGAAAGAGCTGGCAAAAGAAGAACTCAGTGAGTCTAAGAAGAGAGTCGAAGAGCTGGAACAGGAGCTCAAGATCCTTCTTCTTCCAAAAGACCCGAACGATGACAAGAACGTTATCGTGGAGATCCGTGCAGGCGCAGGTGGAGATGAAGCTGCCCTTTTTGCGGCTGAGATCTACCGTATGTATGTACATTATGCAGACAGCAGACGCTGGAAGACAGAGATGATCTCCCTCAATGAAAACGGAATCGGCGGATTCAAGGAAGTTGTATTTATGATCACAGGACAGGGAGCATATTCCCGTATGAAGTATGAAAGTGGTGTACATCGTGTACAGCGTGTGCCGGAGACAGAAAGCGGCGGACGTATCCATACTTCAACCATTACCGTAGCAGTGATGCCGGAAGCAGAAGAAGTTGACGTTGTGATCGATGAAAAAGATATTCGTATCGATGTTATGCGTGCATCTGGTAACGGTGGCCAGTGTGTCAATACCACAGACTCTGCTGTACGATTGACTCATTATCCGACAGGAATCGTGATCTACAGCCAGACTGAAAAATCACAGCTGCAGAACAAGGAAAAGGCCTTTCGTCTTCTGCGTTCCAAGTTATATGAACTGGAACTGGAGAAGCAGCATTCTGCAGAGGCTGAGGCAAGAAGAAGCCAGATCGGTACCGGAGACCGTTCTGAGAAGATCCGTACTTACAACTTCCCACAGGGACGTGTGACCGATCATAGAATCAAGCTTACGCTTCATAAGCTGGACAGCATTATGAACGGAGATCTGGATGAAGTCATTGACAGCCTGATCGCAGCAGACCAGGCAGCAAAGCTGGCATCGATGAATGAGGCAGTATAATAGAAGCAGGCAAAAGTGTATAAAGACAGGAAAGCCTGTGAGTATGTTCTTCGAATTATTATGGATGATGAAGAACTCACAGTTATTGACAACGAAGTGCAGATGGATTTCAAGAACATGCCCGATCGCCCATATTGATCGGACAATAAAAGCAAATATTGAAACCGTCAGAGGATGGCTTGCAGGACGCACTCCTGCTAAAAAATAGTAATAGGATACCCTCATACAGGTCAAGAAAACAGAAATGTCCCGTATGGGGGATTTTTATATACCGAAAAACAAAACAGAGGCGTTGAATGAACATACAACAATTAACTTACATTGTAGAAATCGCAAATTGCAAAAGTATTTCCCGCGCAGCAGAGTACCTTTTCGTCTCGCAGCCCGCTCTGTCCCAGCAGATCCGGAATCTGGAAAAGGAATTGGGATACCGCGTATTTCACAGGACAAGCAAAGGACTGGAACTTACCGAAAAAGGGAATGTTTTTTACCAAAAAGCGCAAGAAATGCTAAAAGACTGGAATCGTTTTAAAGAAGAAGTGATTTCGGGAACAGAACATAAAAAATTAAAAATCGGACTTGGTGCCAGAGTCTATTCCAACAGACTGTTTCCGAAGATTGCCAGATATTTTGAAAGGCATCCAGAGCTCGAGGTGACATTTTATACGGAGGCTGGGCTGGATGCATATGCGGCAATCAAGGAAGGTTCCCTTGATATGGCACTGGACCGGATGCCGGAAAATGAAATCGGCATGGAGAAATGTGTCTGTTTTGCAAAAGAACTGATCCGTGAGAAGCAGTGTATACTGACGGCACCGGATCATCCGCTCGTGCGGAAGAAAAATGCTTCAATCATGGATTGCAGGGAATATACTATGCTTACAGGACTGGAGCATTCGGTGGAAGACCGTCTCCTCAGAAAGACATATGGTGAACAGAATATCGCATGGAAGAGAGTCATCCGCTCAGACAGCATCGATACGGTGATGAAGATGGTGAAAAGTGGAAGCGGAATCGCGATCGGACCAAAGTCCTTTGCAGAATACTATGGGGTTGCGGCGGTGCCACTGGTTCCAGCCAGGCAGGACAGTCTTTATTTTGCCTGCCTGAAATCAAAGAAAAAAGAGCCGGAAATCCGGGAATTTCAGAGGTATCTGACTACTCTGGTTTCCAGTGTTTGTCCAGATTAAATCCGCGTCCCTGAACTTCCTGTACCTGGGAAACGATGATAAAGCTTTCCGGATCGATCTGATGAACATTTTTTTCAAGTTGGACGAGTTCACGGTTGGAGATGACGGTGAGTACCATATTCAGCTGCTGGTTCAGATAGCCACCCTGAACTGGAATGATGGTTGCACCGCGGTCAATCTGGGTAAGTACAAAATTACGGATTTCATCTGAATGTTTGCTGATGATCTGAACAGCAATCCTTGAAGTTCCGCTGACGATCAGCTTGTTCATGACAAGGGTGTAAATGATCACATACAAAATCGCATATAGTACCTTGTCAACTGGCTGATAAAGTGCCTGCCCCAGGATGACAAAGAAGTCAATGATGTACAATCCGGCTGAAACAGGAAAACGGAAATATTTATTTAAAATCAGTGGCGGAACGTCTACGCCACCGGTAGAAGCACCGGTACGGATGATCATTCCAAGGGAGATTCCGATTCCAATGCCAGCAAAGAGTGTGCATAGGATCAGATTGTCTGTCAGAATATAATCTCCAAGGATCTGATTGAAGAATTCCAGTGCGATCGGATACATAAAAGAGCTTAAAATTGCAGATAATGTATATTTTTTCCCGAGGAAAATATAGGCAAGCACCAGCATGATAATGTTGAAAGCGAGCACCAGAGAGGAAAGAGGGATCCCGGTTATGCGCTGCAGGATCAGCCCGATTCCGGTCGTGCCACCGGCAACAAGGTCAGCCGGAAGAAGAAAGACTCTGGCTGAAAAAGCGTTGAGTATATTTCCCAGGCAGATGATGAGAACAGAAGAAATCTGTTCTTTTCTTTTTGTAGTAAGTTTCATTGGTCAGTACCTCCATAAGTCGATACTTCTAATTTAGGAGAAATGGGAAGAAATGGGAAATACATTCTATGAATAGTGATATAAGAAAAACTTATATCATGTATAACGCTGTGTGGTTGAAAAAGTAACAGGATATGCTAAAATTGACATAAATGAGAGAACATGAGGAGGTACAAAAGATGGGACATATTGTACAGCGTCTGGTTCGGAATGCTATCATGCAGGCGGTGAATCAGGTGATCCAGAAGAAGACACAGCAGGAAGCTGCGAAATTTGGAAATGAATGGAAGGGCAGTTTTCATTGTCTGGTATCCGGGTATTACAGCGGCATGACCGTTAAATATCTGATGCTTCCATTTGCAGTTTTCTGCATTCTGTGCGCAATAGGAAGCGGGATTGCCGGCGGGCTGACTTACAGTATCTGGTTCCTTGTGATCGCAGTGGTGTGCCTGGTTACGCGCAGCTATGGAATGAAAATGATGCGTGTGATCATTTACTGGGACAATGGTATGGCATTCTATGACAAGGATGGCAATGAACTCGTACAGCTGCCACGGACAGCCATCGAGCAGATGACGGTAAAAAATGGTAAGATCACCATCCCATGGGAAGGTAAAGAGTATAAGATTATCAGAAATCCATTCGATAACGAAAAAGAAGTACGGGAAATGCTTAATTTTTATTCGCCAGAAAATTCCAAATGGATTGCCCGGTAAATAAAAGACAGATAATGATAACAAAAGAAGGAAGCTCTGATTACACAGATCATCGAGGCAATGCGCACTTTCCGAACATAAGGCAGGAGGTTTATGACATGAATTTTCAGATCACAGAATATTGCCATCACATTTTAGAAGAGTATATAGAAGAAGGGGATATCTGCATTGATGCCACCGCCGGAAACGGCGGTGACACGGAGTTTTTGTGCCAGAAAGTCGGAGAGACCGGAAATGTCTATGCTTTTGATGTGCAAGAGATGGCGATTGCTCACACCAGAGAACGCCTCGAAAAAGCGAACCTGTCGACAAGAGCTAAGCTGATCCAGGACGGTCACGAAAAAATGCAGACCTATGTAAAAGAAGAAGCCAAGGTCATCATCTTCAATTTCGGCTACCTCCCCGGCGGCGACCACAAAATCGCAACCCGCGCAGCCACCAGCCTCACCGCCATTGAGTCAGCCCTTAACCTGCTCAAAAAAGGCGGCATCATAAACCTCTGCATCTACAGCGGCGGTGACACCGGCTACGAAGAAAAAGAAGCCATTTTGAATTATCTCAAAACATTAGACTCCAAAAAATGGCTCGTAATCGTAAATTCCTATTTTAACCGTAAAAATGATCCTCCACTTCCTGTATTCATCTATAGACTGAAATAGTTTTTATTTCAGAAAACAGTAGTGGAGCAACTGGATCAACAAAGCCGTTTTGCGTTTTTACGGTTCTTATGTTTGGCAAAAAACTTCGTACTGGGGCAACAGTCACAACCAGTAAAGTAGATCTGCCAGGTACCCAAATAGAACATGCCAGATTCCATCCGAGGCAATGGAGATGAAACTCAGGCAATTATGGAAGCCATTGCTGACATAATTGCCGCTTTCAGAGGTTCATCGGAATGGTTTGCCGAGTGGAATCTGGCATGTTCTATTTGGGTACCTGGCCCACTAACTTTACAAGTAACACAAAAAAATACAAGAAAACCGCAAAAATCCACTCAAAATGTGGTATACTAACAGACAGTACCGCAAAAAAGCGGAAAATGGAAGGATTTTTTATGGCAGAAGCAAAATTTAAAAGACCAGAACTGACAGACCGGGATCTTATTGATTTTTATTTCAAAAAGTACCCAAGCAGAAGCTGCGACCGTACTTTTGCAAATGTATATCTGTGGGCAAGGTTTTACGAAGTAGAATTTGCACAATATAATAACGTTCTCCTGTTCCGGGACAACAGTGCAGGTTACGGCTATGCATTTCCGGCAGGTGAAGATGAAGATGTAAAAGCAGCGATTGAAGATATCATGAAGTGGGAGAAAGAAAAAGACGTTCCATTCTGTCTGTATGGGGTGACAAAAGAGAATTTTGCCAAGCTTGAAACATGGTTTCCAGGCAAATTCGACATCACCTATCACAGAGATGAGGCGGATTATGTCTATGAAAGTGAGAAACTTGCAACACTTTCCGGCAAAAAGCTGCACGGCAAGCGGAATCACGTCAATAAATTTAAAGCACTTCACGGAGATAACTGGAGTTACGAAACGATTACAGAGGATAATCTGGAAGAGTGTTTTCAGATGGCACTGAAATGGCGGAATCTGAATGGCTGTGAAGATGATGAAGAGAAGAATTCCGAGATGTGTGTAACACTCAATTCACTGCGCCTTTACAAAGAACTGAACCTGATCGGAGGTCTGCTCAGAGTTGGTGATGAGATTGTTGCATTTACGATTGGAGAAGCGGTAAATGACGATACCTTTGTGGTTCATATCGAAAAAGCTTATGCGGATATTGAAGGTGCGTATACCATGATCAACCAGCAGTTCGTAGAGCATGAAGTTGCCGGAAAATACAAATATACCAACCGGGAAGATGATGTTGGAGAAGAAGGATTAAGAAAGGCCAAGCTTTCCTACAAACCGGTATTTATGGTAGAAAAAGGTGTTGTGACATTAAAAGAAGACAGCGAAAAGGAGTGTGCAAAAGATGATATCTAAGAAGATGGAAAATATGGTGGCAAACAGCTCGGCGATCCGCGCCATGTTTGAAGAGGGAAATCGTCTTGCAAAAATTTACGGACCGGAAAATGTATTTGATTTCAGTCTCGGTAATCCAAATGTACCGGCACCGAAAACCGTAAAGCAGGCGATTCTTGATATTTTGGATGAAGAAGATGAACTGGTGCTTCATGGATATACTAACAGCAATGCAGGATATGAAGATGTTCGCCAGGCTGTAGCTGAATCTCTGAATGAGCGATTTGGTACTGCATTTGCAGCAAAAAATATTACGATGACAGTTGGCGCAGCAGGCGGACTGAATGTTATTTTAAAAGCACTGTTAAATCCGGGAGATGAAGTGATCACATTTGCACCGTACTTTGGAGAGTACAGAAGTTATGTCAATAATTTTGACGGTGTTCTGGTTGAAATCTCACCGAATACCGTAGATTTTCAGCCAAAGCTGGATGAATTTGAGGCAAAGATCACACCGAAGACAAAAGCAGTGATCGTTAATACACCGAATAATCCGACCGGTGTTGTCTATTCCGAAGAGACGATCAGGAAGATGGCAGAGATCATGGAGAAGAAGCAGAACGAATACGGAACAGAGATTTATCTTATCTCTGATGAGCCATACCGTGAGCTTGCTTATGATGGTGTGGATGTACCGTATCTGACCAGGTATTATGCCAATACGATCGTAGGATATTCTTATAGTAAATCTCTTTCCCTGCCAGGAGAGCGAATCGGATATCTGGTGATTCCGGATGATGTAAAAGATTCAGAGACACTCATTGCAGCAGCAAATGTTGCAAACCGTATTCTTGGATTTGTCAATGCGCCAACCCTGCAGCAGAAGGTAGTTGCAAGATGTCTGCATGAGAAAACCGATATTTCATACTATAACAGAAACAGGGAAACTCTTTACCAGGGACTCATAGAATGTGGATTTGAATGTGTCAAACCGCAGGGTGCATTTTACCTGTTCATGAAGACTCCGATCAAGGATGAAAAGACATTTTGCCAGGAAGCAAAAAAATATAATCTGCTTCTGGTACCGGGAAGTTCTTTTGGATGTGCAGGATATGTCAGAATTGCATATTGTGTAGCTTATGAGACAATCGTAAATGCACTGCCGAAATTCAAAGAGCTTGCAAAAGAATATCAGCTAGGATAAGACAAAAGCAAAAGATGTGACAGAAAGGTGAGAAAGCAAGATGAGAGAATTTGAGAAAAATATCCGAAAAGTAGAACCTTATGTTCCGGGTGAACAGCCACAGAAAAAAGTGATCAAACTGAATACCAATGAGAATCCGTACCCACCTGCACCGGGAGTTCTTGCGGCAATGAAAAAGCTGGAGGGTCATGTGGAAAGTTTAAGGCTGTATCCGGATCCGACATCTGATGCACTGGTCAGTGCACTGGCGGACTTTTATCATGTTGGAAAAGATCAGGTTTTTGTGGGAGTGGGATCTGACGATGTTCTCTCTATGTGTTTTCTTACCTTCTTTAACTCGGAAAAACCGGTTTTCTTTCCGGATATTACATATTCCTTTTACAAAGTATGGGCGGATCTTTACCGGATTCCATACGAATGCAAGAAGGTAGATGAAAACTTCCATATCATAAAAGAAGATTATTATCCGGAAAATGGTGGTGTGATCTTCCCGAATCCAAATGCACCGACATCCATCTATGAAGATCTGGAATTTGTGGAAGATATCATCAGACACAACCAGGATGTTATTGTGATTGTGGATGAGGCATATATTGATTTCGCAGGAGAGTCAGCACTTTCGCTTCTGGACAAATATGACAACCTGATCATTACGCAGACATTTTCAAAGGCAAGATCAATGGCTGGAATGCGTATTGGATATGCAATCGCAAGTCCGCTCCTGATCAAGTATTTAAACGATGCAAAATATTCGTTCAATTCTTATACTATGAACAAAACTTCTCTGGTATACGGAGCAGAAGCGGTAAAAGATAAAGAATATTTTGCTGAGACAACACGTAAAATTGTGGAGACAAGAGACTGGGCAGAAGAAGAATTCAAAAAGCTCGGCTTTGTATTCCCAAAACCAAGCGCAAACTTCATCTTTGTATCACATCCGGAATACGATGCAAAAGAACTCTTTGAAGCAATGAAAGCAAAAGGAATCTATGTGCGTTTCTGGGGAAGCGAGCGGATTGAGCAATATCTGCGTGTGACGATTGGTACGAGAGAAGAGATGGAAGCACTCTTTGCCTTCCTCCGTGAATATATGATGTAAGTGTTAAAAACATAAATTGCGTTTGTGCTTACACAAATAAGCAATTTATGCTTATTGACACGTCAAACACCGATTTAATAAGTAAAAAATAGGAGATTTGTATGACTGAAACTTTAGTACAGTGGTTTGTAACCCATCTGGGTGGCAAGGCTGCCAAAGAACTGATTATCTTTATTATTTCAATGATTCCGATTCTGGAGCTCAGGGGAGGAATCCTTGCGGCAGGTCCGGCGTTTTTAAATATCCCGACCTGGCGTGCAATCCCGATCTGTCTGGTGGGGAACCTGATCCCAATTCCGTTTATCCTGCTTCTGATCCGTCCGATTTTTGCATGGCTGCGCAAGACGCGCCTTTTCCGTCCGCTTGTAGAAAAGCTGGAGAAAAAAGCGATGAGCAAAAGTGATCGGATCAGCAGATATGAATTCTGGGGGCTGGTACTCTTCGTAGGAATCCCGCTTCCGGGAACCGGAGCCTGGACCGGAGCTCTTGTCGCATCCCTCCTTGGCATCGACTGGAAAAAAGCTTTCGGAGCAATCGTAGTCGGCGTATGCATGGCATCGGTGATCATGTATATCCTGTCTTACGTTGTGATCGGAGGGATTTTTGGATAAAAATGTGAAAGTTTTCTCTTTGAGAGGATACAGAATGGCTGTATGTGAGAGCATATGGTCATTTTGTGTATACGATGATCCAAGTGCAGATTTGTGCTTGCACAAGGATCTGTATTTGGCGAATGTACATCATCGAGCTGTTAAGCGAGATGGTGTACAAAGTATACGTATCGAGCAGGAGTCAGCCTGCTCGATTTGAATGATATAGGTTGAGTGAGCGCCAGCCACAAAAGGAATCGTTCGGATTCAAGTTGCGCTAACCATTCCGATGAGCCTCTTAGGGCGGGAAGCATGTTCAGCAAAGGCTTCCATGCTTCCTGAGTCTCATCTCCATAGCGCAAAATAGAATCCGAACGATTCCTTTTGTGACTGGCGCTCTTTGAACTTTATCGAATAAAATATGGCGATATTGGTGAGATAACAGCAATTCAGAACGGAGCAGAAGAAAACTTTGAGAAGGGATGAGAACCGTGTTGCTGAGTTGAAAATATTCAATTGTCGGGCAGTTACTGGGAATTATACATTACTTCTGTAAAATATCCAACATTGAACCAGAGTTGAAAGGTAGAATAAAACAACAGGAACGAATATGTCCTCGTTCATTCAATTTGCTGCAATCAGCCTAAAACCAGGCTGCCATAGGAATACACTGAAAACAGGCAGTCGAGCCAAAAGAAATGGTGCTAATTCATTTTTTGTGCAATGGAGATGAGACTCAAAAATTGTGGAAGCCTTTGCTGACACAATTTTCGCTTCAAGAGGCTCATCGGAATGGTTTGCACAATGGAATTAGCACCATTTCTTTTGGCTCGACTGCCGTATACAGCGCATACAATTGGCAGCCGTCCCCTTTGAATTATGTAGAAAAGAGAATGAACTTACGAATAAATTCGAACTTTCAACGGAATCCCCATCTCGTCTGCGAGCTTCTGGGACGCATCGATTTCTTCCTGTGAAATGATGCTTACCACACTGAACTGCACAGATGAGAACAGTTTCTTCGCTTTCTCGGCAAATGCAAGCATATCTGGGAACGCATTTTCAAAACAAGGCTGTGTAACTTCCTGGTAACGTTCGGCAGTTGGCGCATTCAGGCTGATCGATACGGCATCGATATATTTTGCCATTTCTTCTGCGATCGGCTTTTTATTGAAGAGTTCGCCAAGTCCGTTGGTATTGACGCGAAGGAGAACTTCCGGATGTTTTTCTTTCATGTATTTTGCAGCAGCAATCAGATTATCGTAGGCACAGGTCGGTTCCCCGTAGCCGCAGAAGACGGCTTCCGGATAATTTGTAAAATCAAAAGCATCAATAGCTGCCTTGATCTCTTCGAAAGAAGGATTGTGGTCGTGCCAAAGTTCTGTTGCCTCTCCGATGGCTTCATGCTCGTTACGGATGCAGAAAATACATTTGCAAGTGCAGCGGTTGGTGATGTTAAAATATGCATTGTTTTTAAATGTGTAAATAATATCTGACATTATAATAAAATCTCCTCTTTGAAAGTCAGGCGGATATTCAAGAACCACCTGTCATTTGCGTATAATTAAATATTGGCTAAATTCCAAATTTGTTTTTCATTGTACTCTTGAAACCGGCTTTGTCAAGAGTGGAACCAAGAATGATAAAGATCACAGCACTTCCGCCTGACTGGGCAAGGGTTCCTACAATCGAAGGAATCAGTGCACCCCAGGTTCCGAACAGGATTACATCTGTGATATAATATCCAATAAAGGAAATTACAGCGGCAACAACAATGCCGACACAGTTGTGTACATTCACGATCTTGTCCTTTTTACATGTGATCGGAAGGGAGATCAGCATCTTGATGATGAAGGTTGCAGGTGCATATACCGGGGCAGTCAGGATATCTGCCATGGCACCACCGATTGCACCAGCAAACATGGCATATGGTGTTGGGAGGAATGCAGCGGCAAGATAGATCAGAGAATCTCCGATGTGTACATATCCGCCATTTACACCAAATGGAATATGGAAAATATAAGCAGTTGTCACACAGATCAGTGCTGCAAAAAGAGCTGTTGAAGTCAGTCTGGAGATTTTCTGATGAGAAAGTGCATTTGCAGATGGTTCTGGATTGTTAATGGTTGTAGATGACATGATAGTTACCTCCCTAGGTTTTATTTATTTTGTAAATGTCAGTCAAGCAGCATAGAAAGATGGGATTCAAAATTGATTCCATCATTGCGCGGAATCTGGTCGGCAACGGTGTCAATCAGAGATCTTTCGATAAACCGGCATGCTTTTTCCACGCCTGCAGCTGCACTTTTTCCCTGTACCATCGAGGCACATACGACAGCGGAGAGCAGGTCACCGGTGCCAGAATAGCTTCCTCCGTGAATTCCAGAGGAAATGACGCTTATCTGGTCGTTCTCGAGAACCAGATTGTAATATTTTACGGTATCATCAGAAGGAGCCTGATAAAGAATACCGGTGACGATGATCGTCTGGATCTGCGTTTCTTTCAAAGGGGCGGCAATCCGGGCAATCCGGTCCAGATAATCCGGTTCGTCCTTATACTTGGTAAGCCCTGCAAAATCAGAGTGTGTTAAAAGACACAGCTCGGTAAGATTTGGCGTGATCACATCGGCATGGGATACAAGCTTCTGCATCTGCTGTTGGAGTCTGGGAGTGAAAATATCATATTTGACACCGGAATCTCCCATGACCGGATCGACAAAGAGCAGAGTGGAAGGGGTTCTGAACTTCTCACAGAAATTCAGGATTTTTTCCGCCTGATCTGCGCTGCCGAGATATCCGGTACTGATTGCATCCAGGGTAAGACCACGTTTTTGCCATTCTTCTGTGTAATGATCGATCTTGTCGGTAAAGTCCGTACAGTAATAGCTGTCGTAGCCGGTCTGATTGGTTAAAACTGCCGTTGGCAGAGGACAGGCCTGCACACCCATGACGGAAAGAACCGGGATCGCAGCTGTCAGAGAGCATTTACCAAGACCGGACAGATCATTGATAACAGCGACTCGTTTTATCATTGAAGCATCCTTTCCGAAATACAAAGTGAAAAATTCTTGCATTTCTTATGTGTTTTATATAGAATAAAATAAAAGTGTCATTTGTAAAATATACAAAAAGAAATATTTTTTAGAGGTCAGTTATGAGAGTGGAATTACAGAATGAGGAACACTGCCGGTATCTGAGAGTGTATCATTATTACAGGAATCTGATTCTATCCGGGCAGATGAAGTCAGAGACAAAGCTTCCATCAATCCGTAAAGGTGCAAACGAGCTGCAGATGAGCCGGACGACGATGGAGAATGCGTATATGCTTCTGGCAGCAGAAGGTTATATTGTGTCCAGACCGCAGAGTGGATATTATGTGACGGATATTGCCGAGAAGCAGGAAGAGGGCAGAAAGATTGCAAGCCGGCATGTAAGGAAGCAGGAGAATCCGGTTGTCTATGATTTTGCAACATCAAATGTAGATAAAGAGAGTTTCCGGTTTGAATTATGGCGGAGATATATGAAGAGCGCAATGCGCCAGGATGAGAGACTGCTTTCTTATGGAGAACCGCAGGGGGAACAGGAATTCAGGGAAGTACTGTCTGAATATATTCAGAAGACCAGAAGTGTGATCTGCAGCCCGGATCAGATCGTGATCGGTGCCGGTATACAGAGTCTTCTGCATATTCTGTGCCCACTGAATCATAAAAAGAGAACCGTATTTTTCAGGGACAGTGAGTTTGTACAGGGAATGACGGTTTTTGAAGATCATAACTACCGGATTGCAGGAAGTGCGGAAGAAGAGATTGGAATGTATTACGTGTCACCATCACAGATGACAAGATTTGGTGGGGTGATGCCGATCCAGGAAAGACTGGAACTGGTCGGACGCGCCGAGAAAGAGCATTTTCTGATCATTGAAGATGACTATAACAGTGAGTTCAAATATTTTCAGAAACCGGTTCCGTCCCTGCAGGGACTTTCGGGAGGAAGAAATGTCATTTATCTGGGAACATTTTCCAAAATGCTGCTTCCGTCTATCAGGATCAGTTATATGATACTGCCGCCGGAATTGATGGAAACTTACGAAAAAAGAAAAAATAATTACAATCAGACTGCATCCAAGGCCGAGCAGATCGCACTGACACAGTTTATCCGTGACGGACATCTGGCGAGTCAGGTCCGTAAATCCAGGAAGATCCATCTGGCAAAGGCAGAAAAGCTTGCAGAGAGTATCCACAAGGTATTTGGGGATACAGTAAATGTAAAGATCGGGGAAGCCGGTTTTATGGTTCAAATTATATTTTCAAATGGAACAGATGTTAAGAAAGTGGCAAAAGCAGCCCGAAAAGAAGGTCTTACATTCCGGGAAGCCGAAGGACATACGCTGTTACTGACCTGCGCAGGTGTAGAGTCGGACAAATACGAAGAAGCTATGCAGATCCTTGCAAAATGCGTTATAATAGATAATATGAAGTGACCTCACATTTGTAGCAATGTGGATTTACCTGTATACTAGAATTTGATAAGAACAAAGGTAACAAGGATTACCGCATACAAAAGGAGATCACTCATATGAAAAGAATACTAAAAATTGGCATGAATATCCATACCACAAATTACACATTATGCGCAATGGAACCAATAATCGGTGAGGCTGACAGTGTATTTGAAACAATCAAGGTAACATCGGATTATAAAAATATCCTGCTGTTTATTGAAAATATGAAAATGAAACTTGGGTTGAATGATGAATACGATATTCAGTGTGGATATGAGGCGGGCTGTCTTGGATATTCACTCTATAACTAGCTAACAGCCGCAGGAGTAAAATGTGTGATACTTGCACCAAAAACCATGCTTACACCGCAAAGTGTAAGAATAAAGACAGATATGCGGGATGCATATATGATCACCCAATGTTTGTCATATGGTGGTTATCATGCTGTTTATATTCCGACAGGAGAAAGAAAGGGGGAAAGGATGGAAGGTTCACATGAACTGGTTCTGCCAAATGAGGATCTTTCTTTTCGAATGTTTTTGTTTGAAGGGAAAGATGGAAATTATGTCAGGGAAAAGCACTGGCACCGGTCAATCGAGATGTTTGTTGTGCTGGAAGGCAAACTGGATTTTTATATCAATGAAGAAGACATCCATCTGGATAAGAAAACCTTTGTGATCGTTAATTCCAATGAACTGCATTCGATTTCGGCGTCACTTCCGAATAAGACCATTGTACTTCAGATGCCGCTTCAGACATTTGAACGGTATTATACGGATGAGCAGTTTATCTGTTTTACCCACAGGGAAAGAGTACAGGATGAGCAGCTAGTAGAATTGGTGGAGAAGATGTATGCGACATATCAGGAAAAAGAGATAGGATATGAGCTGCAAGTACAGAGTTATTTTTACAGATTGCTATATCTGATGGTGACGAAGTATCGGAAGATGAATGTCAGTGAAGAAATTGTGCGTGAACATAGGAACAGGAATCGGCTTTCTTCTATTACCGGTTACATAAAAGAAAATTTCAAAGAAGATCTTTCACTTGAAGGAGTGGCGCAGAGTTTCGGTTATTCACCCACGTATTTGTCTCGGATGTTTCGGAAATATGCGAAGATCAATTATAAAGAATATGTACAGGGCATTCGTCTGGAATATGCATACCGGGAGCTTACCGGAAGTGATGCATTGGTAGAAGAGATCGCAGAGCATAATGGATTTGCAGATGGAAGGGCATTTGCAAAAGCATTTCAGAAAAAATACGGAGTAAGACCCAGTGAGTTTCGTCGGAGACAGAAATCAGAGGATCAGAAAATGAGTTAGAAAAAGTTGACAAAGACAAGAAAGTGCAGTTAACAGGCTAAGTATTCGGTAGCAGGTACTGAACACGCCTGTTAAAATAAAAAGAAAGAAGGAAGAAACACAATGAAAATCAAAAATGTAACAGATCCAGAATTCAGACGTTATGGACGTATCGTTGATGGCTATGATTTTACAGAAATGATCAAGGTAATGGAGCAGACACCACTTCCGGAGGAGGTTATTTATGTGCCATCGGATAACAAACTGGAGAAGACAGAACCTGCAATTGATCTGAAGATGAGAATTTTTGGAGAACTTCCAATACAGATCGGATATTGTAATGGTCATAACAGCAAGCTGAATGCGTTGGAATATCACAGAAGTTCAGAAGTGAATGTTGCAGTTACAGATATCATTTTACTTCTTGGATCAGAGCAGGATATTGCATCTGATTTTACCTATGAGACATCAAAGGTAGAGGCTTTTCTTGTTCCGGCAGGAACAGGAATTGAAATTTATGGAACAACCCTTCACTATGCACCATGTGGAGTGGATGGAAATGGATTCAAAGCAATCGTTGTTCTTCCACAGGGAACAAACACAGATCTGATGACCTGTCATACAAAATCTTATGATGACAAGCTTTTGACAGCAAAAAACAAATGGCTTATTGCTCACGAAGAAGCAGGTATTGAAGGTGCGGTATGTGGTCTTAAAGGAGAGAACATCGATCTTGCAAAATAAGCGGACGAAAGTCCTTGTTTAGGAGGAAAAGATCATGAATAACATGCCAGAAGTTAAAATTGGAGTTGTTGCGGTAAGCCGTGACTGTTTCCCGGAAAGCCTTTCTGTATCAAGAAGAGAAGCACTTATGAAGGCTTACAAAGAAAAATACGGAGAAAAACACATTTATGAATGTCCGATCTGTATCGTGGAAAGCGAAATCCATATGGTACAGGCTCTGGAAGATATTAAGAAAGCCGGATGTAATGCACTGGTTGTATATCTTGGAAACTTCGGACCGGAGATCTCAGAGACGCTTCTTGCAAAACACTTCGATGGACCAAAGATGTTCGTTGCAGCAGCAGAAGAGAGCGGCAATAACCTGATTCAGGGACGTGGAGATGCATACTGCGGTATGTTAAATGCAAGCTACAACTTAAAGCTTCGTAATGTCAAAGCATACATTCCGGAATATCCGGTTGGAACAGCAGAAGAATGCGCAGATATGATCCATGAATTTGAACCGATCGCAAGAGCAGTCATCGGACTTAACAATTTGAAGATTATCAGCTTTGGACCAAGACCGCTGAATTTCCTTGCATGTAATGCACCGATCAAACAACTTTACAATATCGGCGTAGAGATTGAAGAAAACTCAGAACTTGACCTGTTTGAAGCATTTAACAAACATGCCGGAGATGAAAGAATTCCGGCAATTGTAAAAGAGATGGAAGAAGAACTTGGAGCCGGTAACAAGAAACCGGAAATCCTTTCAAAACTTGCTCAGTATGAACTGACACTTAAAGACTGGGTAGAAGAACACAGAGGATACCGCAAATACGTTGCAATCGCAGGAAAATGCTGGCCGGCATTCCAGACACAGTTCGGATTCGTACCATGCTATGTCAACAGCCGTCTGACTGCACAGGGCATCCCGGTATCCTGCGAAGTAGATATCTACGGAGCACTTAGCGAATTTATCGGAACTGTTGTAAGTGAAGATACCGTAACACTCCTTGATATCAACAACTCCGTACCGGCTGACCTTTACGAAGAAGACATTAAAGGCAAATTTGATTACACACTGAAAGATACATTCATGGGATTCCACTGTGGAAATACCGCATCATCCAAACTTTCATTCTGTGAAATGAAATACCAGATGATCATGGCAAGATCCCTTCCGATCGAGGTAACACAGGGAACACTCGAAGGCGACATCAAACCAGGGGATATCACATTCTTCCGTCTGCAGAGCACATCAGACAACGTACTGAGAGCTTACATCGCACACGGTGAAGTCCTTCCGGTGGCAACACGTTCCTTCGGAGCAATCGGAATCTTTGCAATTCCGGAAATGGGCAGATTCTATCGTCATGTACTGATCGAAAAGAACTTCCCGCATCACGGAGCCGTAGCATTCGGACATTACGGAAAAGCACTTTACGAAGTATTCAAATACATCGGAGTACCGGTAGACGAAATCGGCTACAACCAGCCAAAAGGTGTACGTTACCCAACAGAAAATCCTTGGGGCTAATTAAAACTATACACAATCATATAAGGGGCGGCTGAATGAACCCGCCCCTTTATAGTACAAAGAAACACGAATTAAAAACAGGATTTATGTTTCAAGCAGGCGGTTCAATGTCTTGAGGACCAGATTATAGAAAATAAATATGGCAGATTCCATTTGAGGCAATGAAGATGAGACTCAGAAATTGTGGAAGCCATTGCGGACACAATTTCCGCCCTAAGAGGCTCATCGGAATGCTTTGCCGATTGGAAGATGCAATATTTATTTTCTATAATCTGGTCACAATCCCTCGAATCCGTCAGGTTGATATAAAAACCCTAACAAGGAGGAACATTATGCTCTATATAGGCGTAGACCTTGGAACATCCGCAGTAAAACTTCTGTTAATGGATGAAAAAGGCGACATCAAAAAAATTGTTTCAAAAGAATACCCATTATACTTCCCACATCCGGGCTGGTCAGAACAGCATCCGGAAGACTGGTTTACCCAGTCCGTAGAAGGCATCAAAGAACTGACTTCTGAGTGTGATAAGAGCCAGGTTGCAGGAATCAGCTTTGGTGGACAGATGCACGGACTGGTCATTCTGGATAAAGACGACCAGGTCATCCGCCCGGCAATTCTCTGGAATGATGGACGTACCACAGAAGAGACGGATTATCTGAATAACGAGATCGGAAAAGAAACGCTTTCTAAATACACAGCAAACATTGCATTTACTGGATTTACCGCACCGAAGATCCTGTGGGTAAAGAAAAATGAGCCGGAGAATTTTGCAAAGATCACAAAAATCATGCTTCCAAAAGATTATCTGGCATACTGCCTGTCAGGAAGCTTCTGCTCTGATTATTCGGATGCATCCGGCATGCTTCTGATGGATGTAGAACACAAATGCTGGTCCAAAGAAATGATGGACATCTGCGGCGTAACAGAAGAACAGCTTCCGAAACTTTATGAAAGTTACGAAGTCGTAGGAAGTCTGAAGCCGGAAGTAGCAGCAGAACTCGGACTTTCTGAAAATGTAAAAATTATTGCAGGAGCAGGCGATAATGCAGCGGCAGCTGTCGGAACAGGAACAGTTGGTGACGGAAGATGTAACATTTCCCTTGGAACATCCGGAACCATCTTTATTTCCAGTGCAAACTTCGGCGTAGATAAGAACAATGCCCTGCATTCTTTTGCACATGCAGACGGTCATTATCATCTGATGGGATGCATGTTAAGTGCTGCATCCTGCAATAAATGGTGGGCAGAAGAGATTCTTCACACGGATGATTTTGCAGCAGAGCAGAAAGATATTACAAAGTTAGGTGAGAACCATGTGTTCTATCTTCCATATCTGATGGGAGAGCGTTCACCGCACAATGATCCATATGCAAGAGCTACCTTTACCGGTATGACGATGGATACCACAAGAGCAGATATGATGCAGGCAGTACTGGAAGGAGTTGTATTTGCACTCCGTGATTCCCTTGAAGTTGCAAAAAGCCTTGGAATCAAGATTGAACGTACCAAGATCTGCGGTGGTGGAGCAAAGAGTCCTCTTTGGAGAAAGATGATTGCCAATATCATGAACCTGAAAGTGGATATCATCGAGAGCGAAGAAGGACCGGCACTTGGAGGTGCAATCCTTGCAGCAGTCGGATGCGGCGAATACGAAAGCGTAGAAGCAGCAGCTGACAAGCTGGTTAAGATTGTAGATACCGTAGAACCGGAAGCAGAACTGGTTGAAAAATACGAAAAGAGATACCAGGAGTTCCGTCAGATTTATCCGGCACTCAAACCGGTATTTCCGCATATTCAGTAATTGAATATAAGATTTTTATGGCGTCAGTCACATTGAATCTTCTTCTTTGCAGTCCCCGTTGACAGTGAAAGTTAAAACCCGTATAATGAATTATAAGATTGACATGATGTGGAGGGCTTGATTCTATGATTATTGCAAAGAATGATGAAGATAAAAGAAGCCGTGTGTGGAACTATGTGACAGGAATTACGACCGTTCTGATCATTATCGTGGCTGGATATTTCATTTACCAGGGATTTTTCGGAAATCCGCTGGAAGGAAAGTGGAAGCATGATGAGAGTGATATGATACTGGAAGTAGATGACCATAATGAAGCAGAGCTTGACTGGAAGAACCTGATCGATGGTAAGGATGTGGATGTGGAACTTGGATATACACTGGATATCAAGGCAAAGCAGATTACATTTACTGTGAAGCAGGAAGAGCTGGATGAGACAGCGAAAGAACTTGGTGATAATGTAACTGCATCGGAAGTAGAGCAGGCGATCAATTCTGTACTCACTACATTCAATTACAGTGTGGACGGAACCGAGCTTACACTTACCGAGTGGGATTATGGGGACCAGATGATTTTTGAAAAAGCAGACAAATAAAGAGAACCCTCTCTCTGTGGGCACGAAAGTCCGCAGGCAGAGGGTTTTGTGTGAGAACAGGAGGTTAAAAGCAGATGACAAGGAAGGAGACAAAAGTAATAAATATCGGAGGAAGAAAGATCGGTGGAGGCAATCCGGTAGCGATCCAGTCCATGACAAATACAAAGACAGAGGACGTGGAATCTACAGTTGCACAGATTCTTGCTCTGGAAAAGGCAGGATGCGAGATTATCCGCTGTGCAGTTCCGAATATGGAAGCAGCACAGGCTTTACAAGAGATTAAGAAACAGATTCATATTCCACTGGTTGCAGATATACATTTTGATTATCGTCTTGCGATTGCTGCAATTGAAAACGGTGCAGATAAAATCCGTATCAATCCGGGGAATATCGGAAGTGAGGACAGAGTCCGTGCGGTTGTGGAGAAAGCAAAAGAATACGAGATTCCGATCCGTGTCGGGGTGAACAGTGGTTCGCTGGAGAAGAACCTTCTGGAAAAATATGGTGGCGTGACTGCAGAGGGAATCGTGGAAAGTGCACTTGACAAGGTACACATGATTGAGAACATGGGCTATGACAATCTGGTGGTCAGTATTAAGTCTTCAGATGTCATGATGTGTGTAAAAGCGCATGAGCTGATCGCAAAGAAATGCCCGTATCCGTTGCATGTGGGAATCACCGAGTCCGGGACGCTGCTTTCAGGCAATATTAAATCTTCAGTAGGACTTGGAATCATCCTTTATCAGGGAATCGGAGATACGATTCGTGTATCGCTGACAGGGGATCCATTAGAAGAGATCAAGAGTGCAAAACTGATCCTGAAAGCACTGGGACTTAGAAAAGGAGGAATTGAAGTTGTATCCTGCCCGACCTGTGGACGTACCAAGATTGATCTGATCGGACTTGCCAATAAAGTAGAGACGATGGTTGCTGAATATCCACTTGATATCAAGGTTGCAGTGATGGGATGCGTGGTAAATGGTCCTGGAGAAGCAAGAGAGGCTGATCTTGGAATTGCAGGGGGAATTGGGGAAGGACTTCTGATCAAAAAAGGAGAGATCATCCGCAAGGTAAAAGAGGATGAACTTTTAGATGCACTTCGTAATGAACTGGAACATTGGGGCGAATAGAAGATGACAAAGCTATTTTTTGATGTGTTTCCAACATTGAATATCGATAACGACAGCCATATGCTGTTTGAAAAGGTGGAGGTGACGAAAATCACCTCCACTTCAGCCAGAAATCATATCAAGGTTTATATTTACAGTACCCATCTGATCCCGAAGAAAACGGTATGTTATGTGGAGAACCAGATTGAGGAACAGCTGTTTTCGCAGGGAAATATTCCGGTGACGATCATCGAGGAATACCGGCTTTCCGAGCAGTATACGCCGGAGAACCTGATGCATGCCTACAAGGAGAGTATTCTTTTTGAGCTGGAGCAGAAAAGTGTGCTGGAGAAAAATATGTTCCAGAAGGCAAAGTGCCGTTTCGAAGGGGAGCGTACTATGTGTCTGACTATGGCGGACACGATTGTTGCAGAGGGAAAGAACAGCGAGATCACCAGCTATCTGAAGGATGTCTTTGAGAACCGTTTCCACGTGCCGGTGGATGTAGAAATTGATTATGAAGAAGTAGGAGAGAGCAAATACAAGAAATTCAATGAAATGCAGCTTCAGCAGGAAGTAGATGCGATCAGGGAAAGGAATCAGAAGTTGCAGGCACAGCATGCCACGGAAGAGGCGGCAAAAGCAAAAGAAACGGAAGGCGTATCAAAGAAGAAAGCGGAAAAAGCAGAAGATGCCGCTAAAGAAGCAGATGCATCAAGTACGCAGAATAAACAGGAACAGAAGAAACCGGAGACTCCGAAAAAGCAGGAATTTGCAGGAAAGTCCAGTGGGTTCAAAAGTGGCAAGGGAAGCTTTGTGCGTCGGGATTATCCGCTCAAGCGCTCTGATGACCCGAACGTAATCTATGGACGGGACTTTGACGATATGCCGATCGAGCTGAAGACAGTTACCGGAGAGATGGGTGAGATTACTTTCCGGGGACAGGTGATCAGCTTTGATACCCGTGAGATCCGGAACGAAAAGACAATCGTCATGTTTGCCGTGACCGACTTTACCGACACGATCATGGTCAAGATGTTTACCCGCAATGACCAGCTCCCGGATCTGCTTGCGGAGATTAAAAAAGGTGTATTTCTGAAAATCAAAGGAGTTACGACGATTGATAAATTTGATGGAGAGCTGACCATTGGTTCTGTAACCGGAATCCGCAAAACTTCGGATTTCCGTGTAACAAGAAAAGACAAGTATCCGGAAAAACGCGTGGAGCTTCACTGCCATACCAAGATGAGCGATATGGATGGTGTTTCCGAGGCAAAAGATCTGGTAAAGCGAGCACATGACTGGGGGCACCCGGCGATTGCGATCACCGATCATGGTGTGGTGCAGGGGTTTACCGATGCCAATCATGTGATCGAGGATCTGGATAAAGATGATCCATTTAAAGTTATTTATGGAGTGGAAGGATATCTGGTAGATGATCTGACTAAGATCGCAGAGAACGAAAAGGGACAGGATCTGGAAGGCACTTACGTGGTATTCGATATCGAGACAACCGGTTTTTCCGCTGTGACTGACCGGATCATCGAGATTGGCGCGGTAAAAGTGGAAGACGGGAAGATCACAGATAAGTTCAGTACCTTTGTCAATCCGAAACGTCCGATCCCGTTCCGTATCACGGAACTTACCGGCATCACCGATGAGATGGTCATCGATTCGCCGGATATTGAGACGATCTTGCCGCAGTTTATAGAATTTATTGGCGATGCGGTTCTGGTGGCGCATAATGCTTCTTTTGATGTGGGATTTATCGAGCAGAACTGCAAAAGGCAGAAGATTGAGGCTGATTTTACTTATGTAGATACCGTTGCACTTGCCCGTGTCCTTCTTCCGGCACTGAACCGTTTCAAGCTGGATACCGTTGCAAAAGCTTTAAATATTTCCCTGGAGAATCATCACCGCGCAGTTGATGATGCAGGTTGCACGGCAGAAATCTTTGTGAAATTTGTGCAGATGCTCAAAGAACGGGAACTGACAACGCTTGCAAAAGTTAATGAATTTGGGGATCTGAACCCGGATTCTATTAAAAAGCTTCCGACTTATCATGTCATTATTCTTGCAAGAAATGACATTGGTCGTGTGAATTTGTATCAGCTTGTTTCAGCATCCCATCTGGTTTACTATAACCGCAGACCCCGTATCCCGAAAAGTGTGCTAAATGAGCACCGGGAAGGTCTGATCGTGGGAAGTGCCTGCGAAGCCGGAGAGCTTTACCGTGCACTTCTGGATGGAAAGCCGGATGAGACGATCGCGAAGATCGTGGATTTTTATGACTATCTGGAAATCCAGCCGCTTGGAAACAATGCATTTATGGTAGAGAGTGACAAAGTAACTTCGGTCAATTCTATGGAAGATATCATGGATCTGAACCGGAAGATCGTGCATCTTGGGGAGCAGTTCCACAAACCGGTCGTGGGAACCTGTGACGTACATTTCATGGATCCGGAAGATGAGGTATACCGCCGGATCATCATGGCAGGAAAAGGATTTGGAGATGCCGATAAGCAGGCACCACTATACCTTCGTACAACGGAGGAAATGCTGGATGAATTTGCCTACCTTGGTTCGGAAAAAGCGTATGAAGTTGTGATCAGGAACACCAATTTGATCGCGGATATGATCGAGAAGATTTCTCCGGTCCGCCCGGATAAGTGTCCTCCGGTTATTGAGAATTCCGACCAGATGCTGCGAGATATCTGTTATAATAAAGCCCATTCTATGTACGGGGATCCCCTTCCGGAGATCGTACATGAACGACTGGAAAGAGAACTGAATTCCATCATTTCCAATGGATTTGCGGTTATGTATATCATTGCGCAGAAGCTGGTATGGAAATCCAACGAGGATGGTTACCTGGTAGGATCCCGTGGTTCGGTAGGATCTTCATTCGTTGCAACTATGGCAGGAATTACGGAGGTCAATCCTCTGGTTCCACATTACTATTGTAGCAATTGTCACTATAGTGATTTTGATTCGGAAGAAGTGAAAAAATATGTGGGTGGCTGTGGACACGATATGCCGGATAAGAACTGTCCGGTCTGTGGACAGAAGCTGGTCAAAGACGGATTTGACATTCCATTTGAGACTTTCCTTGGATTCAAGGGAAACAAAGAGCCGGATATCGACCTGAACTTCTCCGGAGATTACCAGAGTAAAGCGCATAAGTATACGGAGGTTATTTTCGGAAAAGGTCAGACCTTCCGTGCCGGAACCATTGCCGCACTTGCAGAAAAGACGGCTTATGGATATGTGAAGAATTATTATGAGGAGCGTGGTGACCGTAAGCGAAACTGCGAGATCGATCGTATCGTAGCTGGCTGTACCGGAATCCGCCGAAGTACCGGACAGCATCCGGGGGGAATCGTAGTTCTTCCGCATGGAGAGGACATTAACTCTTTCACTCCAATCCAGCATCCGGCAAATGATATGACGACCGATATTATCACCACTCATTTTGATTATCATTCCATCGACCACAACCTTTTGAAACTGGATATTCTCGGACACGATGATCCGACCATGATCAAAACGCTGGAAGAGCTGATCAATTCTAATGCGATGGACAATAAATACGATGGAGTGAATAATGTATTTAAAGCGACTGATATTCCATTGGATGATCCAGGTGTAATGGGACTTTTTGCAGGAACAGAGGTGCTCGGTATCACACCGGAGGACATTGACGGATGTCCGCTTGGTTGTCTGGGAGTCCCGGAGTTTGGTACAGATTTTGTTATCCAGATGGTAATTGATACCAAGCCAAAGACACTTTCGGACCTGATCCGTATTTCAGGTCTGTCTCATGGAACAGATGTGTGGCTGAACAATGCACAGACTCTGATTGAAGAAGGAAAGGCAACCATTTCCACGGCAATCTGTACCCGTGATGATATCATGACTTATCTGATCAACAAAGGTGTTGAAAGTGAAGAATCCTTCACAATCATGGAACGTGTGCGTAAAGGAACCGTCGCAAAAGGAAAATGTAAAGAGTGGTCACAGTTTAAAAAAGATATGCTGGAGCATGACGTGCCGGAATGGTATATCTGGTCCTGTGAGCGGATCAAATACATGTTCCCGAAAGCCCATGCTGCAGCTTATGTCATGATGGCATACCGGATTGCCTACTGCAAGATCAATTATCCGCTTGCCTATTATGCGGCATACTTCGGAATCCGTGCATCTGCATTTTCTTACGAACTGATGGGACAGGGAAAAGAAAAACTTCTCTACCATATGAAAGAATATAAAAGAAGAGCAGAACTCAATCAGCTCAGTAAAAAAGATCAGGATACCTTAAAAGATATGAAAAATGTACTGGAAATGTATGCCAGAGGATTTGATTTTTTACCGATCGATATCTACAAATCCAAAGCATCCAAGTTCCAGATCGTCGGCGACAAGCTCCTTCCACCGTTCAACACCATTGACGGCATGGGCGATAAAGCCGCCGAGGCTATGGAAATTGCCGCTAAAGACGGACCATACCTCTCTAAAGACGATTTCCGTCAGAGAACAAAAGTCAGCAAGACATTGGTTGACTTGATGGCAGATATGGGTTTGCTGGGCGACCTTCCGGAGACCAATCAGTTATCCCTGTTTGATTTTGCCTAAATAAAAAGTCAAAGTACTTAAAGATAAGTTATCATTCAATATAACTTAAAAAAGTGCTTTGGCTTTTTTGCATATAAGAGAAAAGTATAAATTTGCATTTGGTTAGGTTAAACAAAGCCTTTTACTGTATTTTGCCAGTAACGTAGAAGCAGAGTTCCGTTCTGACTATATCTATTTCCAATTCCGTTGAGTGCAATGGAGATGAAACACAAGTCGGAATTCTGGCACCACCGATTCCACATCCATAAAAATGCACAAAATCATCCCTATTTTTTTGGTAGTTATTTATGGCTGAAAATGATTGACTTTGACTGAAAAAGGCGATATATTAAACCTAAAGATGAATGAAAAAGAAAATAAATGATTGAAAATGACTGAAACATAAAATACAATTGAATAAATCAGTCATAACCAGTCGAAATGGAGGTGAGATAAGTGCTTGCAGAAGAAAGATTCAGTGAAATTCTGAAATTAGTGAATGAACACAAGACAATCACTGTTCAGGAACTGACCGAGCTTCTGGATATGTCAGAGTCAACGATACGAAGAGATCTGACAACACTTCATAAAAAAGGAAAGCTGATCAAGGTACATGGTGGTGCAACCGCAGTCAATATGGCGCAGTACACCAGAGATGAATCTGTTGCAGTCAGACAGGATCTGAACATTGATGAAAAGGTGCAGATCGGAAAGTATGCATCATCTCTGATTGAAAAAGATGATTTCGTCTATATCGATGCCGGAACGACCACGGATTTCCTGATTGATTTCCTGACAGAGCAGGACGCTGTGTATGTGACAAACGGAATCATGCATGCGAAGAAGCTGACACAGAAAGGATGTATAGTTTATCTGATCGGTGGGGAATTAAAAGAAGCAACGCTGGCACTGGTCGGAGAGGAAGCAATGAAAACCCTGGGAAGATACCATTTCACAAAAGGATTCTTCGGAACCAATGGGATTCATATAGAGAGTGGATGCACCACACCAGATATCCGGGAGGCTGCGATCAAAGAGATGGCGATCTTAAGAAGCGCAAAGGCTTACATCCTTGCAGATTCAACCAAATTTGGTCAGGTAGCACCGGTAACATTTTCAGAACTGGATGCAGTGGACATCATTACAACAAAGCTTAAGGATGCTACATTTAACAAATATAAAAATATTGTGGAGGTTGCAAAATAATGATTTACACAGTGACATTTAACCCGTCTTTGGACTATGTGGTACAGGTAGATCAGCTGATCCCGGGAGAGATCAACCGGACAACAAGCGAACATATCTATCCGGGAGGAAAAGGAAACAACGTATCTGTGATCCTTTCCAATCTGGGACTTAAGAGCAAAGCGCTTGGATTCAAGGCAGGATTTACCGGAGATGTACTGGAAAAGATGCTGGAAGAGTTCGGATGTGAGACAGATTTTATCCCGTTAAAAGAAGGTAATAGCCGAATCAATGTAAAGATCAATGCAGGAACTGAGACTGAGATCAACGGACAGGGACCGGTTATCACAGAAGAAGCAATCCAGGCATTATATGAAAAGTTGGATAAGCTGGAAGAAGGCGATGTACTGATCCTTGCAGGAAGTATTCCGAATACTCTGCCGGAAGATATTTATGAGAGAATCTTGGAGAGACTTTCCGGAAAAGAAATCCGTTTTGTAGTGGATGCAACCAAGGATCTTCTTTTAAAAGTTATGAAATATCATCCGTTCCTGATCAAACCGAACAACCATGAGTTAGGTGAGATGTTTAACGTAGAACTGAAGAGAAAAGAAGACATCATCATTTATGCGAAGAAGTTACAGGCACTTGGAGCACAGCATGTACTGGTATCCATGGCAGGTGACGGAGCGATCCTTGTGACAAAGGATGGAAAAGTCTATGAGACCATGCCTCCGAAAGGAAAGGTTGTCAATTCTGTTGGCGCAGGTGATTCTATGGTGGCAGGATTTATTACCGGATATCTGAATACAAAAGACATGGAAAAAGCATTCCGCCTGGGTGTGGCGGCAGGAAGCGCTTCAGCATTCTGTTCGTGGCTCGCTACAAGAGATGAGATTGTTGCACTTCTTGGAGAACCGGCAGAAGTGTACCATATATAAAATCAAATGGGAGGAATGACAAGATGAAGATTACAGATTTACTCAAAAAGCAAAGTATTTGCCTCGATGGCAAGGCAGACTCCAAAGAGCAGGTCATCCGTGAAATGGTCGATCTGATGGCAGAAGGCGGGAACATCAATGACATTGACACCTATCGTGAAACTGTCTTCAAACGAGAAGAAGAAGGAACTACAGGAATTGGTGAAGGCATTGCAATCCCGCATGGCAAGACTGAAGCGGTAAGCGCACCGGGACTTGCAGCCATGGTACTTCCGGAGGGTGTAGATTACGATTCTCTGGACGGAGAACCGGCATACCTTATTTTCCTGATCGCAGCACCGAATACAGAGGACAATGTACATCTGGAAGTACTCAGTCGTCTGTCCATGCTTCTGATGGATGAGGATTTCAGAAACAAGCTGCTTCATGCAAAGGATGTTGATGAATTTCTTGCTTATGTTGATGCAGCCGAGAAAGAAAAATTCCCGGAAGAAGCAGAAGAAAAAGCAGAAGCTCCGGCGGATGCATCTACAAAACCGTATCAGATCCTCGCAGTTACCGCATGCCCGACCGGTATCGCCCATACTTACATGGCGGCGGAAGGTCTGGAAAAGAAAGCGAAAGAAATGGGAGTTACCATCAAGGTAGAAACAAACGGATCTGGTGGTGCCAAGAACGTACTGACACCGGAAGAAATCGCTGCCTGTGACTGTATCATCATTGCAGCCGACAAGGATGTCGCAATGGCAAGATTTGACGGCAAGCCGCTGATCAGTACAAAGGTATCTGACGGAATCAACAAAGCACAGGAGCTGATCGAACGTGCCTTGAGTGGAAATGCTCCAGTTTATCACAGCAAGGGTGGAGCAACAGAAGAGGGTGGTGCGTCATCTGACGGAGATACCATCGGACGCAAGATTTATAAGAGCCTGATGAATGGAGTATCCCATATGCTTCCGTTCGTAATCGGCGGTGGAATCCTGATCGCACTTTCTTTTCTGGTTGACGGTGCAAATGCAGGTACAGCAGCATTTGGTAGTGGAACTCCACTTGCAAAATTCTTCAACACCGTTGGAAATACAGCGTTTGGGATGATGTTCCCGATCCTTGCCGGTTATATTGCAATGGCAATTGGTGACAGACCGGCATTGATGCCTGGTATTGTAGGCGGACTTCTTGCAAAAGCCGGAACTTCTGTATTCCTTGCAGAAGACGCATGGATTTCATCCGGATTCTTCGGTGCACTGATCGCCGGATTTGCAGCAGGATACCTGATGATCGGATTGAAGAAATTGTTTGACAAGCTTCCGAAAACTCTGGAAGGGACAAAACCGGTTCTTCTGTATCCATTCTTTGGGATTCTGATCATGGCAGCATTTATGATCTTTATCGTAAACCCACCGGTTGGAGCATTTAACACCTGGCTGAATAATGTCCTTTCCGGAATGGGAGAATCCAGCAAGATGCTTCTGGGAGCGGTTCTTGCAGGTATGATGTCCATTGATTTTGGCGGACCGTTCAACAAAGCGGCATATGTATTTGGAACGGCATCCATCGCAAGTGGACAGTTTGATATTATGGCATCTGTTATGATCGGAGGTATGGTTCCACCGATCGCAATCGCACTTGCCACCACATTTTTTAAAAACCGTTTCACAAAGAGTGAACAGCAGACAAGTATCACAAACTACATCATGGGACTTTCTTTTATCACAGAAGGAGCCATTCCATTTGCAGCATCTGATCCGCTTCGAATCATTCCGCCATGTATAGTTGGTTCTGCAATAGCAGGCGCATTATCCATGATGTTTGGATGCGGATCAAGAGCTCCGCATGGAGGAATTTTTGTCATCGGAATTATTGACAATCCATTGATGTTTTTGATAGCATTGGTTGTAGGAGCTGTCGTAGCAATGGCGGGAATTGTATTACTCAAAAAGCCATTGAAAGCAGAGTAGTAACTTATTAATTTTCTAAATATTTTTTAAAGAACAGGAGTGTTGAATCATGAAAGAATTTAAGTATGTAGTAACAGATGCACAGGGAATCCACGCAAGACCGGCAGGAATTCTGGTAAAAGCAATTGCGAAAAAAACTTCAGATATTAAGATCAAAAAAGCAGGAGATACACGTGAAGTCAATGCAAAGAGCATTATGGCAGTTATGAGTCTTGGTGTAAAAAAAGGAAATGAGGTTATCATCACAGCTGAAGGCGAAGACGAAGAAGAAGCAATCGCGGAAATCCAGAAAGTATTAGAGGAGAATCTGTAGGATTATGATTACACTAAGTGGTAAAAGTGTTTTTGGTGGCGTAGCCATCGGGAAGATTGCTTTTTATAAAAGACAGGAAAAGCAGGTAAGACGGTATCATGTAGAGGATACCGAAGCAGAGGTGGCACGTTTTGAGGATGCCCAGGAGACTGCGATCGCACAGCTCGGTGAGCTGTATGACAAGGCAATGGAAGATGTAGGAGAAGCCAATGCGGCAATCTTTGAAGTACATCAGATGATGCTGATGGATCTGGATTATGTGGATTCGATTAAGAATATTATTACCACCCAGGAAGTCAACGCAGAGTATGCTGTCGCGACGATAGGAGATAACTTCTCCCGGATGTTTGCATCTATGGATGATGCTTACATGCAGGGACGTGCAGCCGATGTAAAAGATGTATCGGACCGACTTCTCG
>NZ_JAQCZB010000014.1:122187-122397 GCF_027682785.1 Coprococcus sp. AF51-11b1
AGCCGATGTAAAAGATGTATCGGACCGACTTCTCGGTATCCTTTCGGATGCCGGGGAAAGCGGTGTTGTGGCAGACGAACCGGTGATCGTGGCAGCAGATGACCTGGTACCGAGTGAGACCGTTCAGCTCGACAAGTCCAAAGTGCTTGCCTTTGCAACCATGTACGGATCAGCAAATTCCCATACGGCAATCCTTGCAAGGACCATGAA